>NZ_JACJON010000040.1 GCF_014695585.1 Microcoleus sp. FACHB-831
CTTGAACATAGTTATCGATAATTTTTTGCCGTAAGTCGAGCGAATATGCCTTCATTTCTCTTTAAGGAAAATGTACAACCTATCTATTAATCGTACCTCATTAGATAGGGAAACGCTATAAGAGCGATCGCGCCTACCTTCCATCTCACGCAATGTTATCTGTCGCCGAAGAGGTTAGCTGCTAGCGTTTCAAGGGAAGCGATCGCAAGGGTTGAAAACTCTACTTATCAAGTAAGCAGGATGCGATCGCACTTAGGCCGAAATTATGGATGGGCGATCGCACAGTTACACTAAAATCTAGGCACAATGCTGTGAGAGATCGATTATGAAAATTAAGGCAGTCATCTGGCAGGAAGATGGGGTATGGTGTGGTTCTGTACCTGCTCTACCAGGTTGTCACACTTGGGGAGAAAGCTACGAACAACTGTTGGAGATGCTAGAAGACGCTATTCAGGGTTGGCTGGAAGTTGCTAGTCAGCACCAAGAGCTTGAACCTGAGAAACAATTGATTGAGCTATCTGTATGAAGTCGGTTTCCGGTAAAGCTCTTTGTAAGATTGTTGAGCGACATGGTTGGGAACTAAAACGAGTGACTGGTAGCCACCATATTTATGCAAAGGAAGATATGAGTGTCATTCTCTCCATTCCTGTTCATAGCAATCGGGATCTGCCTACTGGTACTTTGAGAAGCCTCCTGAAGGATGCTGAACTTACTGAAGAAGACCTAGACTAACAGTGCGATCGCCCATACTCCTCGGACTGAAGCTAGGAAACCCCTACATCTAGTTTTGTTCAGAATCTAGCGTTGTGGAGCGATCGCGCCTACCTTCCATCTCACGTAAGACCGTTGAGCTTTGTTTCGAGGTTAGCTGTTAGCGTTCCAAGTATGAGATCTGCTGAAAGCAGTAGCGCTAATGCGATCGCACTTAGGTCGAAATTGTGCATGGGCGATCGCACAGCTACACTAAAATCTAGGCACAATGCTGTGAGAGACCGATTAATAAACGAATGAATTTAGTACCAGTTGTAGAATTTCGTCCCACCGAATATCAAACAAAGCATCATGAAATGCCGGAGAATTCAAAAGCGAATTCCCTCGAGCTGTGGGATGCTTATTGGAGAAATTCTCTTGCCGATTCGGGGATTATTACACTTGAGCCTTATGCAAATGGTTCGTGGTTAGTTGAAACTGAAATCTTACTAAACAATAAAAAAACAATAGAACTAATGCTAATAAAGCATTTAACTAACTTTAAATCTGGCTTAATAAAAAGTATCTCTGAAGAGGTTGGTGCGTTGTATGGAGGTTACATTCTCGAAATTGATGAAAAATTAAAAATTTATCCTGAATGCTGCGGTAGCCTTAAAGATATTCAGGAATGGAAAGATATATCTGAGTGGGAAGATAGTCAAGAAACAACGCTATGGATTGGTCATCCTTGGTTAATGGTAAGTGCAATAGATGAAGAGTACCTTCAGTTTAGAAGAACAGCAGAATATCGTGAACCTCCAAAACCTGTAATTTTTCAAGTGAAGAAGAGTGATTTGAAATTAGCAATTCGGATTGCAGAAGATAACTTGTTTAAGTTTCAAGAGGTTATTTGGCCAATATTGAGAAATATTATCCCGAAAAATGCTGAAGAAGTTCTTAAAATACTGGTATATGGTAGCGAGCCTTAAAAGACCTAATGAATTACTGCAACCGACGGTCTAATAGTGCGATCGCCCATCCTTATAGGATACTTTTGATCGGCATGTATGCGGCTGTGCGATCGCGCCTACCTTTCATCTCATGCAACGTTATCTGTCACTAATGAGTTTAATTATTAGCGTTCCAAGAATGCGATCGCTACCTTAAGGATGAAATAAAACAGGGGATACATTCATGTCAAGGATTTGGAAAGAACCAAGGAAGCTAATAGTTCCCCGTAACAGTAGCGAGGTTTTTAGCCCCATGTCCCGAGGCGGGCCTCCTGCGGACATTTCGCCCGCTCGTACACTAATTCCAGAATGGGTTTACTGTGTTTATGTTTGTGGCTTTACATTCAAATTCTGGTCAATTCCTCAAATTCAAGCCGCTCTTGATTTCTACTCTAAAAAAATTCATCCAAGCTCACGTCTAGAAGACCCTAATGGGACTCTCTGGTGTTATCATAGCGAAGCTCAACGATGGTATGAACGTTTACCTCTTTATTTGCGGAAAGAAGGCAAACGACAGCGAGTAGTCAAAGCTTTAGAGCAAGCATTACAACAGTTCGCTAATGAAATATCGCCAATACAACCAAGCGTAAATGTAAGGGAATTACGTGTGAGTTCTAGTCGCCGATATTCAAAAAAAGATGATTTTAATTATGTAGCTTGGTGCAAAGAATGCAATAAACTACTCGGACAAGGGTTGTGCAGGCAGTGCAAGAGTAGGAAGTCGCACTCACTATATCGAGTAGCTCATTGTAATAACTGTAACGTACCACTTGGGCAAGGTTTGTGTGGAGGATGCGAAAAAACGAGAAAAACATTAATAGAAGTCTAAACTAGCCCTTTGCGTTTTCAAAATGCGCTTTGTGCTAGCTCTGAAAGAAACGCTCCGCTAAAGCTTCACTTGCTTGGCGATCGCTCCACAAGGTTAACTGTAGCGATAATACTTGTTTGTAGAGTCACGGACAACCGTTCAGTTCATTCAAGAATAAGGTTAAAGATGCGAAAACTAAAATATTATGTTGCCGTTTCTGTGGATAACTTTATTGCCCACGAAGACGGATCGTGGGATGGCTTTCTTACGGAAGGCGAAGCTGTCACCGATTATCTCGAATCTTTAAAAACATGGTTTGATGCCGTTTTGATGGGACGCAAAACATACGAGATAGCGCTAAAGGTCGGCGTAACCAATCCTTATTCATATCTAAAGCAGTATGTTTTTTCGCGCACGATGAAAGAAAGCCCGGATGAGAATGTTGAACTGGTCTCGGAAAATATAGTTGAGTTCGTTAGAAAATTGAAGAATGAAACGGGTAAAGACATCTACCTTTGTGGCGGCGCGGATTTAGCCACAATGCTTTTTTCAGAAAACTTGATTGACGAGATAATTCTGAAGTTGAATCCGGTACTACTTGGTTCGGGCATTCCACTTTTTTCCGGACTCATTAAGCAGACTGCGCTGGAACTCACCGACAGCAAGATTTACAAAAACGGTGTCGTGTTGCTTTTTTATCGTGTGAAAAAAATGGAACAAATTTAAGCTAATCGTGAGAGCGTACTTGCCAGGTGTCGGAGGAACGATCGCGCCTACCATCTCACTTCAAGCGTTGGGCTTTGTTTGGGGGTTATCAGTCACTGAGGAGTTTAGCTGTTAGCGTTCCAAGGATGCGATCGCGGTATTGCAGCGCCAAATCGCTTTCATCAGAGTAGCTGATGATATCGTTAGCTAAGTTGCAAGTGATCGCCTGTGTTGGAGAAGATAGGGGATTACCAGAGCCAACAAAGAGCCATGAATATTTTTGAGGTTATACAAGTCGGAAATATAGACAAACTTCAAGAGCTAGTTAAAGCCGGAACAGATGTAAAGGTTCCAGACAAGAGTGGTGTTACAACGTTGATGAAGGCTGCTGCATCTTGCAGTCCAGGCGGCAACATTGTGGAGACTCTCGTCGCACTTGGAGTCGATGTTAATGCCAAGGATGAGAATGGTAAAACGGCTCTGATGTATGCCGCTGAGCGAGGCAGTATTCATGTAGTGCAAGTTTTGCTTGCTGCTGGGGCGGATGTCAATGCCAAAGCGGAAAAAGTAGCAATCGGGTGGAACAGAACAGCCCTAATGTATGCAGCATGGCTGGATCACGCTGATACTGTAAGGACTTTAATTGAAGCTGGGGCAGATGTAAATGTCAAAAACAGTGACGGGGACACAGCTCTTTTAGGGGCTGTAAAGGAAGGCTATATCGAGATTGTGCGTATTTTAATTGATGCCGGAGCAGACATTAGTGCTAGAAACTGTAATGGCGACACAGCTCTCTCATTGGCAGTAAGCGAGGATTTCCCTGTAATCATTGAGATGCTTCGCAAAGAAGCGGGAATGAGTAGAGAGTGTTGAGTGCGATCGCTACATTGGAAGCAACAAGATTTGGATACAGAGGTGAAGCATGAAAGGAAGTTGTGCTTGCGGTGGCATTCAGTACGAACTCTCTGACAATCTATGCCGTTCAAAATTGAAGTTGTCCTGCACATCCACGGCACACACGGCAAATATTTCTATGACTCAATCAAGCTCCCCACTCATAAACTCCCGCATTCAATCATATCTGCGCTTTGCGGCAAGCCAGCAACGTGACACGGAGCGCATCGAACCATTCCTCTCAACATTCAACCCCTACAACGACAACCCCTTTCTTAACTACGCCATCCCCGATGACAACGCTGTGCCATCTTTAGATAACGTGAATGCACTCATTACTGCCTACGAAAAGCGGGGACGACAGCCACGATTGGAATATATTGCAAGTCTGGCACCTGCGGTTGAGGAAGTGCTGATAGCTGCTGGTTTCACTGTTGAGGGACGTTTACCGTTGATGATTTGCGCTCCCGGTTCGGAGCAATTGCTTCCTACACCTCCAGGCATAGAACTCATCGTACCGACTTCGGATGCCGAGATGCTTGCTACGGTTACGGTGCAACATGAAGCCTACGCAGCTCCTACTCCCAGTCTCGAAGACGCTGCCCGTCTACGAGATAGCATAGCGGCAGGCGGAATCGCAGTACTTGCTCATGTCGCAGCAACAGGTGAACCTGTGGGGGCTGGAGTCTGTTCAGTGCCCGGAAATCAGACGACAGAGATTGCTGGCATCGGTGTACGTGTCCCTTTCCGACAGCGGGGCATTGCAGGAGCCTTGACAACTCGGTTAGTGCGAGAGGCTTTTGATGCAGGCGTTACAATAGCTTTTCTCATGGCGGCGCATGAGGAAGAAAAGCGGATTTACACCCGCGCTGGCTTCTCCACAATTGGCGAGATTTTGCACATTTCGCTCCCACCAAAGCTCTAATCTAGATGAGCGATCGGGATTGAGAATTTATTAGCGGCGGTTGAATTTAGCCGTTAAGTATCCAGTAAACCATCAGAGGGTTACAAACATGACAGACAAGAAATCTTTTATTTTGCGGCATCAACAAATTGCGGACAGTATGCAAGCGTTCTCCCACCCCTGGAATCCGAAATCCGAAATCTCAGGGACACAAATGGGGCGCTTGCTCGGACTAAAGCGCACCGGAGTCAACTTCGTAAAAGTCCCTCCAGGAAAGGAATCGTTTGTCTATCATTCCCACTACCGCGAGGAAGAATGGATTTACATCCTATCGGGCTGCGGAATTGCGGAAATTGACGGGGAAGAATTCGAGGTTGGTGCAGGAGACTTCATGGCATTCCCGACTCCTTCGGTAGCTCATCATCTGAGGAATGCAGGCAACGAAGACTTAGTTTACCTGGCAGGAGGAGAAAACCTCGATATAGAAATTGCTGATTTTCCGCACCTTGGAAAACGTATGTTTCGCCGTGAGGATGCTATTGAAATCTTTAACCTGTCAGATGCTAAACTGTTTGGAGCATTAGACACCTAATATTGAGCAAAATTAGCAACTTGCGGAACAAGTTATGCACCACAGCTATAAAACAGAATTTGGTAGACGATATGATGCTTATGAGCAGTCAAAAGAAATGGAAGTATACCGAAACTTGAAGGCGTTGCAATCTAGTTTTCAAGTTTTCAAGATAAATTTCTGTGAATTGATGAAGTGGTTAGAGCCCCTTAAAGATTCTAGAGAGTCTTTAAGTATGTATAACCAGGATAAAATGGAGAATGTAGATGCTCTAATTGCTGAAACTAAGAGGTTGCTCCATAATTTTCTTGCTTCTGCAAAGTCCCTGGTTGACCATACAAGAGTAATTGTTAACAGACTTTACGCAGAGCATGAGTTTAGAAAGGAGTATCAAAGCAAACTTGACCAGGATTTAGCAAACAATCCTGTGCAGAAATTTGTTCAAAATCTTCGGAACTATACCCAGCACTACACTTTACCCATTCTGGCCCTACAAATTACCTTATCAGATGACTTGAACTTCAATATGAAAATGGATGTTAAGGTTCTCAAACAATGGGATGCATGGGGGAGTTCAAAATCTTATCTGGAGAGTATGGGAGATAACTTTTGTATAGTGACCCTGACTAATGAATACTTTGTGCTAATTCAGGGTTTCTATAGCTGGCTTATCGAGCGACAGCAGGAACTCCATCAAGCAGATTTTGAAAACCTTCAGAAAATGGAGGAAGAATTCATGAATCTTAGTGGCGCAGGGTAACACTGTGGTGTAGCGCACGGAAGGACTATCTGCCGCCGCTGACCTTTGCCGTTATACTACACATGCTGATAATAATGAGTTGCGTACTCGAAACAACCAGATTACAGCTTCGACCTTGCGAGATATAGGATATTCAAATCGTCCACACGTTTTGGACAAACGATGGCGTTAGGTATTTGCTATTGGAAAACCGAGTAATCTCGTTAGACGAAGCGCGATCACTAACGTTTATACAAATGAAACATCTTGAACATTGTTTCAAGGCATACAGCGTATTCAAGCTAGGCTCAAATTGCCATGAAGTAGGGATAATCAACAAGTCGTTTCTTAGTTTGAAAGTGCGGTAGCTATGACCGAATTACTTGAAAGAGCGATCGCCCGATTGATACTCTACCTGCTAGCGAACAGGATGCGTTGGCGTAGCCTGCCGGAGGCATCTCGCTGCAATAATTCTCGAAGAACTCGAAGCTGAAATTCAGCGAGATGAAGCATTTGCAGGCTTCCAATATGTCCTAGCTAAACTTGCAGCCGAAGCAATAGTTGAATAACATACGATTAATTAATGAAAGTCAGACCTGCTAATCTTAATGACGTATCGCTAATTTTCTCCTTCATTCAGAAGAACTCAGAATTTAGCCGAAAGGTTGGTGGATTCTCTGGAGTATTGCGAGTATCCGAGGAGAAAATACGCAAAACGCTATTTGGTGCTATTCCTTTTTCTTACGTTTTGTTTGCCGAGACTTCAGGGCGTGAAGTTGGGTTTGCGTTATATGCATTCAGATACTCCTCATTTGCAGGTCAACCGAGCATCTGGCTTGACGATCTGTATGTGGATGAAGACATGAGAAGTAAAGGAGCCGGAGCAGCATTAATGGATTATCTTGCTCAAATTGCGAAGGAGACTGATTGTACTCATCTTGCTTGGAATGCTGATGCTCGAAACACTCGCGGGCTTAATTTTTACGCTCGGTTGGGTGCAGAAATTACAAAGCAGGAGGGTAATCGATGTTTTTTGATCTGGACTCCATAGGCAGTGACATAATAGTGACATAATTTAGTCGTTAGCTCCCTTCTGCGATGTCACCTTCGCGATCGCTTTTTTGATACCGCTTTCATCATAAGCATATACAAAATTTATCGCAGACTATACTCTGACGTTCCATACTACATCAGAGAACTTCTCATCAGGCATTAGTGACAAGTTGCGTTGACCTTAATTTGTAACTAAATGAGATACAAGGAAGATGCTGCTGACAGGAACAGCAACCAGCCTCGAAAACTGGCGTACAGCTAATAACTGTAACGGTAGCTCTTTCCCCCGCCTTGCTAAAAATTGCCTCATCTTCCGTTATCCATCGCAAGCCGAATAGCGAGGCGCACCGTTGACATCGTGTTGTAGAAGGGGCAGTACCTTCATGGTGGATTTAGTTTAGCTTGGCTTAACGTCGGCTTGTCACCCAATCGGGTGAGGTGTTATGTCGGTTGTTGTTTGTAGTATGTCTGTAGTAAGGCGTAACTGCAATAAATGCAGCAGCTTAAGCATTAAACATTATGATTACTCTGACCACGCGCCCCTATGCGGGTGAAAAAGATTTAGAAGCGATCGCTCACCTGATTAATTCCTGCGAAGCGGTCGATAAACTTGACGAAGGCATATCTGTATCTGAACTGCGACAGGAATTTGAAGCACCTTCATTAGACAAAGCACGCGATCTTTCCCTCTGGGAAGACACGGACAATAAGCTGATTGGCTTCGGACGAATGTGGATTCCCCTTGAGGGTGAAATCATCGAAGGCTCCCTTGGGTTCCACGTCCACCCAAGCGATCGCGGCGGTTATCTGGAAAAACAGATCGTCGCCTGGGGTGAAGAACGGATGCGCGAAGTTAGCAAAGAACGCTGCATGAGCGTTAAACTGCGCTCCACCGCTCGCGAAGGCCAAGCCGAACGCATCGCTTTCTTAGAAAGTTGCGGTTTCACTGCCGATCGGTACTTTTTCACGATGACGCGATCTCTGGATGAACCAATACCACAACCGCAGTTCCCAGCAGGTTTCACCCTTCGCCAAGTAGAAGTTGAACAAGACGCAGAAGCGTGGGTGGAGATGTTTAACCAGTCGTTTATCGACCATTGGAATCATCACCCTTTAACTGTGGAGATGCTTAAGTATTATCTAAGCGACCAAGATTACAAGCCGGAATTAAACCTGATTGCGATCGCTCCTGATGGGACTTTTGCTGCGTTTTGCCACAGCCTGATCGATACCGAGGAAAATGCACGCAGCGATCGCAACGAAGGCTGGATTGCTGTACTAGGGACGCGGCGCGGCTTCCGTAAGATTGGGCTGGGACGAGCTATGTTACTAAGCGGGATGCATCTTTTGAAGGCTGCTGGCGTAGAGACAGCCAAACTTGGTGTCGATGCTCAGAATCCTTCAGGTGCGCTGCGACTCTACGAATCTGTTGGGTTTGCCAAACTTCACACCCGCATTTTCTACGTCAAGGATGTGTAGTTGGCTCTTGCTAAAAAATCTTGCTGCCGAACTCTTGACAAATTTGTAGTATTTCTGTAGTATAAATTTAGTGAAGCAAGAGAACCACAAGTTCACACATCATCTTGCTTCCAAGTTAAAGGAGGTGTCGAAAATGGTTCACATTCGATTTGAAGGACGTTCCTACGATATAGCAGAAAGTCAGTTGGGTGTAACAACTGGCATGAACGACACCACTGTTAAGGAACGCATAGCACAGCATTTAGATGTAAAGCGCGATCGCTTGCAATATTACGTTGTCGATCGCCGTCCTAGTGGCGATTTAATTGTAAGACCAGAAGCTGTTTACGGCTAACTCAATATCTCAAGTTAGATATAGGTTTGCCCGTGCGCTCACAAGTTTTTGTTGCTAAAAACGGTAACTCTGCAATAGATTTTTCGACTTGCACGCCACAGCAATAAAAGTTTTCAACCCGCGCCCTAACAGGTGAAGCATACACACAATCCGCCATTTAAGCGGGAGGTTGTGGGTTCGATTCCCACCAGTTCCACTATTAGGAGACAAAAGTAAAAAATAACTTTTTACTTTTGTCTTCATCAAGGGACTGTAGCTCAAAGGTAGAGCGCCAAAAGTGAACTCGCTTTTCTAACTTGCGCGGGGTCAATATTACGATTAGTGCGGAATTGGATACAGGTAAAGCTGGAAATGCTTCCCACACCTGCACATAATTAGACACAAAAAAAGGTTCTACTTCGCGCCCTTATCAAGAAAGCGTACATACATCTAGTGCTAGCTCGTCTGTAGGCTATCGCCCCATAAAAATGGGGTCACGGATTCGCCTATTGTGTATGCAAATGAAAACAAAGATTTCTTAACTGGCGCTGAGCCATCTAAATTCAAAGGATAACTATGCAGTAAAATCTACCACAAAAGCTAAACCATGCTTACTTGTGGAGACATACTATTCTATGGCACGCGATCCAATTCCAACCTGGTATTTTGCCTTAGTGGTAGTTCGTTTAGAACACCGTTTTCTATTAATTCATGAAAGTACACACGGTCAGAATTGGCATTTACCCGCTGGGAGAGTAGAGCCAGGAGAAACTCTTGTAGATGCTGCTAAGCGAGAAACGCTAGAAGAAAGCAGCATTCCGGTAATAATTGAAGGAATTCTGCGAATTGAGCATACAACTTATCCAGAGAATAGGGCGAGGTTAAGAGTTATTTTTGTGGCTCGTCCGCAAGACAATACTCCTCCGAAAAGTATTCCTGATGAACACTCATTAGGTGCTGCTTGGTTTTCTTTAGAAGAATTAGATAAATTGTCACTTCGAGAAGAAAAGGTTCGAGAAATGTTGAAATATATCGCTAGCGGTGGGCAGATTTACCCCCTTGAGTTGATAACTACCGAAACTGCGCTTTATAAAGTTTAGAATTTTCACTCCGCGCCATGAGTTAGAAAGCTTACATACTAACCAAATTGCGTTAGGCGCTTGATTAAAAAGCGGGATAATGCAGGTTCAAATCCTGAGTATGAGTAAATGGCTTTCTTAGCTTGCGCGGAGTATCCAAGCTCAAAAAGAGGTTGAGTAATGAGCGAACACCGTTTAAATGAAATTGTGATTGAACGTCCTCGTAGAGGAATGAGGATAAGTTCAAAAAAAGTTGGAGGCTACAAGAAAGCTCTGCAAAAATTGACTGAAGAAGCGATTGTAGATGGGTTGCTATCTCCTTATTTAATAAAACCCAGACATACCACAAAGCACTTTTCAGATCATCTAGGTCCATTGTATCGCTGGCTGCGTTCTAAAGTGGGGCAGCGTTGGGATGATGCATACAGCGAGCTATGTCGGAGCCTTGATAGTAGCACAATAACTGGGCGACACGTTTTGTCTCATGTATGGCATTTTGTGGAACTAAATGTTGTGCTTATTGACGGCGTTCCTTACCGTAAAGATAGACAAGAATACCCCCTTGATCGTTTTTGTTGGACATGGAAAAATCAACTTTACGTCAATCCGGAAACAGGAATTCTTTCGATAGCTGAGAAAGCGCCAAAGGAACTTCCTAAAAAGCGGGAAGATTTGGTTGTGATAGACAAATACCATCATTATCGAAAGGTGGATGATGTTTTGTTTCGGATCGTCCTTCAAGACTTGCCACCCATGAGCAAAGCTACAGATATTGTACTGAAGGCGACTATCAATGCTTCGATAGCATGGCAAGAATACGGTAGTGAAGTCTATGCTGTTAGCAAACAGCAATGTAGTAAGAAGGAAATTAAGTTCATCATGAAGCAATTGGCTAAAAATTAGGCCGATTGTAAATTTATTACCAGGCTAATAGATAAAGTCAGATTTAATTGACTAATAGCTGGCATCGGTAGTCTATTAAACCACAGTTTCGCTTTTAATCATAAATTCAACTATGGCAGGTTGGAAGTGAAGACGATGTGGTGGGAAGCGTTGGTTTTTAATATTAATTTTTTTATTGGTACTGGAGGTATGTATGTCGGTTAAAACAGATAATATTTTGGAAAAACTGAAATCGCTGACTGTATTAGAAACGGCTGACTTGGTTAAGCAAATTGAAGATGCCTTCGGTGTGAATGCTTCACCTCAGATGCCGATAATTGAATATTTTGATGTTTTTGTCAAGCCCGATGTACCACCTGTACAAACTGATTTTGATGTTGTCCTCGATGAAGTACCTGCTGATAAGAAAATTGCGATTCTTATGGTGGTACGGAGTTTGACGGGTTTGGGATTGAGGGAAGCAAAAGACTTTGTTGAGTCAGTACCGAAGGTAGTTAAGGAAGCGATCGCGTTCGATATCGCTTCTGATATCAAAGCACAACTGGAAGCTGCTGGAGCGAAGGTTTCTATCAAATAACAGTTGTGAAATACCAATCGGTTAGCGAGATAGAAAGTCTGATTGCAGCTTTCGAGAGTTGCACTCTTCCGCGCAGCGAGTGGAACCATTACGCACATTTGATTGTCGCGCTGTGGTACCTCACTCGCTACTCGGATGCAGAAGCGGTAAATAAAGTGCGATCGCGCATCCAGTTTTACAATTCTGCTAACGGTATCAAAACCACCATAGACAGCGGCTATCACGAAACTATAACACTGTTTTGGATTAAACTTGTTCGTCGCTATCTGTCAAGTACGGAGCGAAGTAACTCCATATTAAATATTGCTAATAAGCTTATCGATATTTATGGAGATAAGTGTCTACCAATGCAATATTACAGCCGCGATCGCCTTATGTCTTGGGAAGCTCGAATAAGTTGGCTAGAACCCGATTTACAACATCTCGAATAGACTCTTAAAAAAGGACAAACTGCACTTATCGTAGGGTGGAGATTGCCGACCATTTAAGCGTTATACAGTTTGGACAGAGCAATAAAAATTATTAGTCAAGGAGGAATAAAAGATGGTGGAAATAACTGTACAAACCGTCAAACAACTGCGTCTAAAAACAGGCGCAGGCATGATGAATTGTAAAAAGGCGCTGAATGAAACAAATGGCGATATGGCGAAAGCGATCGCATGGCTGCGCCAACAAGGTATAAATAGCACCAGATGCAAAGGTGGCAATGCAATTGCGGCAGAAGGAATTATTGACAGCTACATTCATACTGGTGGTAAAGTCGGCGTGCTAGTGGAAGTTAACTGCGAAACTGACTTTGTAAGTCGCAGCGAAGTATTTCAAAGCTTGGTACGGAACATCGCCATGCAAATTGCAGCTTGTCCGAATGTGGAATACGTGAAAGTGGCAGACATCCCGGCTGAAATTGTCGAGAAAGAAACACAAATCGAAATGGGACGGGATGACTTGGCTAACAAACCAGCAAACATCAAAGAAAAAATTGTTCAAGGACGAATTGAAAAACGCCTGAAAGAAATGTCTTTGATGGATCAGCCCTACATTCGCGATCAAAATATTGTTGTGGAAGAACTTGTTAAGCAAGCGATCGCCCAACTCCGCGAAAATATCCAAGTGCGTCGCTTCGTCCGCTTTGAGTTAAGCGAAGGTATTGAAAAACCAGAAACTAACTTTGCCCAAGAAGTTGCTGCACAAATCGGCGGCGGGTAAGAAAACTGACAGGTTATAGTGTGTGGGGTAGGTCGAAAAACCTACCCTACTTGCTAGAGAAGGGAATCAAATAGCGATCGCTTAATAATTCAAAACAAGGATGGCGATCGCGCCTATATTTTCTGATGGAAATTCTGAAGCCACAGCTACAATTACTAATTAATAATTAGAGCGGTTAAATGGTTCAATAGTAGGGTGGGCGCTACCCACCCTACTAAAAATGGTTGGGTTCGTTTATCCAACTCTCTAACTTATCGGATGCTATAAATTTCCAGGCTTATCTTCTGCTCAGATCCGCTATTACTAGCAAAACCAGATTTAGCTTATCAGTCTGAAGTACAAGTCGCAAAGAGCATAGGTTTTGAGTAGGATTTGATAGCAAACGAGGTTTTAATTGAAATGCTCAGACATTCCATCCGATTGCTACTGCACTACCTCAAATTCTGGGGCGTACCAGTCCCAGCGTGATTTATCCCTTCATTCAGCAACGCCAGATATTAAAGTGGTAAAATCTGCCGCAGTGTTTCCAATAGCCGATCCACATTTTCGGCGCGACTGTTGAATCCCATTAGACCTACGCGCCAGACTTTACCAGCGAGTTCGCCAAGTCCGCCGCCAATCTCAATGTTGTACTCATTCAACAACTGACGCGCGATCGCCTTACCATCGACACCTTCTGGAATGCAAACAGTTGTAAGCGTTGGCAATCGGAATTCTCGTTCAACATGAAGCTTAAGTCCTAAATCTTCTAATCCCTCCCACAGGTACTCGACGTTCTTTTGATGACGAGTCCAGCAATTTTCTAATCCTTCTTCTGTAATCAAACGCAGCGCTTCCCGCAAGGCATAATACAAGTTAATTGGGGCGGTGTGGTGATAAGTGCGTTCGCTACCCCAATACTTACCCAACAACGTCATATCTAAATACCAATTCGCCACTTTTGTACGACGTTGTTGCATTTTTTCAACCGCACGCGACCCCATCGTAAATGGCGAAGCACCCGGCGGACAACCTAGCCCTTTCTGACTACAACTATAAGCTAGGTCAACTTTCCATTCATCTAAGAACAAGGGAACGCCACCCATACTTGTCACCGTATCCACCAACAGCAAACAGTCGAATTCACGACAGAGATCGCCGACTCCTTCCAACGGTTGACGCGCCCCAGTAGATGTTTCGGCATTAACTAAAGCCAGAATAGCAGGGCGATGAGTTTCCAAGGCTGCGCGAATTTCTTCTAGTGCGAAGACTTGTCCCCAAGGCTTGTTAATGGTTCGCACATCTGCGCCATAACGTCCAGCCATGTCAACGAGGCGGTTGCCGAAGTAACCACTCACGCCAACTAGAACCACATCACCGGGTTCAGTTACATTGGCGAGGGTTGCTTCCATTGCTGCGGTTCCCGTACCGCTGACAGCAATGGTGAGCGGGTTTTCTGTCTGCCAAACATAGCGCAGCAATGCCTGGATTTCGTCCATCAGTGCGAGAAACGTTGGGTCGAGGTGTCCAACAGGAGGGGTATTCATCGCCTGGAGGACGGCGGGATGGATATTCGATGGGCCTGGGCCGAGTAGGAGGCGATTCGGCATTTCCAGGGGATTGAGTTGTAACCGTTGAGTGTTGTTGATGGAGAGTGTTAGCGTCATTATCTGTTTTAGGGTGTAGAGCTTTTCCAGTAGACGATAACTTAAAGTTTAAAGGCTGCGTGCAAGCAACGCTAATGATACTGATGTGCGATCGCCGCTTTGTTGAACGCAGTCATTAGGTCGTCAATACACCTACTTTCATATAACCGCAACAAAACTTGTTCAGATATCCGACTTCTCTAAGAAGTCGGATATCTTGCCAGAAACGCGAATTTTTATCGCGCCGCGCTGCTAACGCCCTCATCTCAATCAAAGTGCGATATTTAAAGCATATCCTTGGGAGAATTGCTCCCCCTTCAATCAGCCTATGTCCTTGTTCTCAGGTAACTCAGCAACGTTCGTTATAGATTCAGCTGTAGTATCAATTGTTTTTAATTCTGGGACAGGTTCAGAAGCTTTTTGTAGTTGATCTTTCACTTCAGAGACTTTTTCTTTGGCTTTCTCTGTTATTTCTTGAGTTTTGTCTTTTACTTGCTCGGCTAGATTTTGAGTTCTGTTCTTTACCGCCTCTAAGTCCCGCTTGGTTTTCTCCAAGTCATCCTTTAGCAACTCTGTCGCTTGATTAACTTTTTGATTCAGTCCCTCTGCATACTGCGTTGGTACTTGAACAATGGCATCATCGACAATTACTCGTTTGCTACCAACGCTGGCGATCGCTACTATCGGTAGCAAATAAACTCCATCCAAGACACCGCGCCAACCACTAGAGACAAATAAATAACTAACTACAGCGCCAGTCTCAGATTCAAATATATAATCCACTAGCTTGCCAACTTTATTGCCAGCGTCCGTCCAAACTTCATGACCAATTAGCGAAACCACCTGTTCTGGCTTTTCTGGTTCGGCTCCGCCTGGGCTGTTATTGACTAAAATACTATCACCGCCAACCCGAGCCACTTGATCCCACGCAAACGAATGTTTTTTGTTGCCTAAAAATCCTGACTTACAGGTAAAACCTACAACTTGATGAGCTACCGAATTTAGCCACACAGAAGAAACCCTACCTACTTCTTCCGCTGTGCTGCGCTCTAGCACCAGCCGATTTAGCAATTCACTCTGCCTAATTATCTGTTGTTCTGTACTCATAATAAAAACCCTATGGACTTTTAATAAAAGTCGCCCTAGCCACGCTTATATATTTGTAGGCTATGGGTCGGCTTTGGACTAGGAGCAAGAATATTGCTACCGCTATCAACCGAGCCAAAACAGGTAGCCCTTATCATATTCGGGCTAATTTGTCTACAGTTGTATAGAATTCGCTGCCTACATAGGTAGTAGATACTAACATCCTCCCATCAGCAGCATAGCAGTTAAGACATATGCGATTTGTGTAAAGCAAGTCAGCAGGATACTCACAGGAGCAAGTAAGCATCTTTTTTTACTGCTTTGTCAGGCTTTTCCTCTGTCATACAAAAACCAGCAACTTCAAGGCTTAGATCAATTCTTAACTTCGGGTTGTGTTATTTCCTCTATATTTGTGTTTCTGGGCGGAGTTATAAAAGTCTGGGTCTCTTTTGATGGGTCTTCACTTTTTGAAGAGCCAGGTCGCTTCCCAGCCACCGTTTTGATCTTAGTGGCCGGATCGGCAGATCCCATGCGAATTTGAATTTTCGGCCCGGAGCTGGCTAGGCGAATAATCAGCCCGTCAACTACCGCCACTTGGTTGATCCGTTTCCCATCTATATAAGTACCATTGGCACCTAGACTCACAACTTCCCAAGCAGAACCATTGCGCCTTAGCTCGACATGGTGACGTGAAACTACGGCGCTATAGAGAATTACATCATTATCAGTTGATCGACCAATACGAACAACTGATTCCGGTTCAAAAGTCCAACTCTGAACCGGGATAGACTGGATAGGATGCAGCAGGCTGAGGGTAATCACCGATCTTACATACTTGAAAGATTTCCACCTTTCGGCCTGTAACTCGCAAATTGGGAAACAGAGCGAAAACAATTTAAATAGCTTTGTCCGACAGCATAAGCGGGCTTGCTGCGATCGCTCCCACTATTTCCTTTTTCTGCGAGCCTGACTTGCTCTGAAGTAGTTTCCCAAACCAGAGTATAAGTGATACTTTGTTTAGGCCGTACCTTCATCGCTTGCCCTGGCTAATTAGTTGTGGGCTTGGGGGAGCTTTACAGGACTGAATACTCCCAAAGCTCAGTTAATAGCTTTGGATATAACAGACCTTTATGTGTTCTGGCACTTAGTACCGCTTAGTTCCAAGAGCCAGCATCACGATACGATGCTCAATTATCAACTCAAGACTATCACTTAAAACCCGTGTAGGCAATTGCAATAATCACCCAGCGTGTTTGTTGTGACGTGCCTTCTTGCCACATATTCGCCAAAGTCTTACGAAGAGAGTTGAAACAAAAACGTCATCATATCGCCTTTACCCAAGCCAATGCGATCGCCCGGTCGCAGTCGGTGTCGATTGCCGCTGGCTAGTGGATTGTGGTTAATGTAAGTGCCATTAGAACTGCCCACATCCTCAATGTAGTATGCACCTCCCTCCACTCGAATATCGGCATGAATCCGAGAAACGATCTCCGAAGAAGGAAACCCGGAAACATCAACATCAGGTGGTATCTGATCGTTCGGCTTGCCCATATGAATTACCGATAGATTTTGCGGCAATTCGATCAGAGTATTCGTTTGGATATGCAGTAGTTGAGCTGTTTGCTGCTGCAACTGAGTTTTGGCACTGCCAGCCGGAGGTCTTGCCGGGGGTGGCGCGGCGCTGACTTCAGGGGCTGGTAGTGGTGGTGGAACAACACTTGCTTCAGGTGCGCTTGGTGGTTGACTCACTACGGTAGCAGGAAGCTCAGGAGCTTCTATACCTGCACCCGTAGTTATCGGTTCAGGTATGTCGAACTCAGAGCCGAAGGGTTGGGGTTGAACGAGCGGATCTGGGCTTACTAAATCCGGCATATCCGGGAGCGAGACTGTCGCTGGTATCTGTCCTGGAGATTGCGGGGATGATGGAAGCAGGTTAGAACCACACTGACCGCAGAAGCTGGCGTCTGTCTGAACTGGTGCGCCACAGTTAGGACAAGCAGTGGTCGCGGGTAAGGGTGTTAAGCACGCCTCGCACTGGGTAGCGCCATCAGGATTTTGGTGAGTGCAATTTGGGCAAACGATCATAAAATCTCCTTGCAGGCGGTATCCATCCCTTCATGGGGGAGCGGATGGTCAGATTTTAATATATTGTGAATTGCGAGACATCTTACATTTTAAGTTTTCAGATCTCCACCCGCAGATTCGTCTAGAAGCCACCAAAGCTGGCCTCTGGGCTGGATAAGTCTAGCTGGATAGGTGAAGTCATCTGCTGTAGGAGCAAATATTTGAGCCAGAGCCGCTCGTTTGCTATCACCAACTACCATAAACATGACTTCTCTGGCGTGGTTAATTAGCGGTACTGTGAAGGTGATGCGGGGTTGGCCATCTTTGTTGCCAACTGCGATCATGCGATCGCGCACTTGCAAGGCTTCTGTGTGAGGAAACAGCGACGCTGTGTGTGCATCGTCTCCTATCCCCAACAAAATTACGTCAAATTTAGGGAACTTACCCACCTGAGCTTGGAAAAACGCCTGTAGCTCGGCTTCATGTTTATCGGCGTCTGCACTAGGGTTGCTTCCACCTGTGGGCATCGGGTGGATATTGCCCTCTGGTATGGTGACTCGATCTAGCATTGCTTGCCTCGCCATGCGTTGATTGCTATCGGGATGATCCGGCGGCACGTAGCGTTCGTCGCCCCAAAAAACATGAATTTTATCCCAAGGTAGGTTTTGCGTTGCCATTGCTTCATAAAGCGGCTTGGGTGTGCTACCACCAGCAAGGGCAATGGTAAACTGTCCTCGTTCCTCAATGGCTTTGGTAATTTTGGAAATTACAATTTCGAGCGATCGCTGAATCAGCGCCGCCTTATCCGGTAACACTTCAACGATTTTGTTCATCAAATTTTACTAAACTTGTTCCTAACAAGAGGATATAGGCAATCTTACCTTGAGTATTTGTATCCCAAGCAACGCAAAATTTAAATTTTATCAAGCTTAAGTCAACTGTGAAATCGAGCCATATTCGTCCGCGTAGCAACAATTGCCTAAATCGCAGTTAATATAAAAACTCAGGTGGTACATCAATTCCAATAACTCCGAGTCTGTAGAGAAAAATAGGAGAGGGGGGTGTAGTGCTGAACTTTTTTAGACGACATAAAGACGCGATCGCTTCTTCAGTCCTAGCCCTAGAAGCTTATGCCGTTCCAAGTGCGGAGCGGCAGCGTCTGACTATATTTTTACAAAACAGTGACAGCCGAGAGTTGTACCGCGCCAACCCCCGCCGGATCGCAGAACACTTGCAGCTTTCCGAGCGAGAAACCCTGCGTTTGTTAGTTATTGCGGTAAAACAGGGACTGATGACGCTCAACTGGGAAGTCCAATGTCCTTGTTGTAAAGGCATAGACTTCAGCCCGAAAGGGCTGTATGACCTGCGGACATCCCATACCTGCGCCTCCCCAGACTGCAAGCACGTCCACGCTACAGATGCCGACGAACAGGTGCGCGTTACGTTTAGCGTTGACACTCGCCTGCGCCCCCTGGATGCTAAAGCTAACGATCCCGGTTTCCGCGCCAGCATTGATGCTCGCTATGGCGTTGTTTCCGGGCATCGCCTGCTCACCCTACAAATTTTCCGCGATTTATTTCCCCGCGAAACTATACCCCCAAATGAAAGCCTTGTAGTTCAGCGCGTAGCAATTTTGTTTACCGATCTCGCTGGCTCAACGGCACTCTACGCGCGACGCGGCGATTCGCGAGCCTATAATTTGGTGCGCCAACACTTTGCTCTGCTTTTTAGCATCGTAGACGAACACAATGGTGTTGTTGTTAAAACGATTGGCGATGCTGTCATGGCAGCCTTTACAGACCCCGCTGATGCTGTAAGCGCGGCGATCGCCATGCACCAACAACTCGCGCTTCTCAATCAGCAGTTAGAACTCTCCGAAGACGATCTGCTTATCCTCAAGATTGGCATTGATGTTGGCCCTTGCATCAGCGTCACTCTCAACGACCGCCCTGACTATTTCGGCACAACTGTCAATACAGCCGCACGAGTACAGGGTACAAGCAAAGGCAACGATATCGCCATGACCGATCCCGTGCTAAAAGACCCAAGGGCAGCAACCTTGGTACAGGCTTACAAATCTGTGGGTAATGAGTTGTTATTAAAGGGGTTGGATGCCCCAACACTGGTTCATCATCTTGCTTTAACAACTGAAGCCCTTATCTAAACATAAGGACGATGAGCAAAAAGTAAATAATTCTGGCTTTCCAACCCAATCGGTTTGGCAAACTAATCTGGCTCTAGTGTGTCTTCCTTGATCCCTAAATTTTTCGCTCGTAAGCAAACGCTGCAACAAATTTATTTTTTTGTAAATAAAAATCTAGTTGAATTCATGTAGAATTATTTCTTTTTCGTCCTATAATCTGTGTTTGAGATTTTTTGAGATAAGCAGACATTAGCAGTAAACAGCTTTTTAGAACCCATAAGTGCAAGGAAGGAGCTGTGAAGGTCATAAGTTAATATGGGCTAGTATTGCGCGATCGCATCCACCCAAAGCCAAGTTTGAGCCTTTGGTTGGTAATTTACATCACTCTTATCGCAGGTTAGGGATGCGATCGCGGTTAAGTTTATAAAGGACAATTAGTAACTCACGGCAAACCAATGAAAGCCCATAGCCCTGCATTCCCGGCGTTCACCGCTCTCTCGCTGAAGGTGGTGGGCGTCATATTGATCGTTTCTTCTGTGATTGACTATATAACCCTGTTAGTTCCCTTCAACGTGCAGGACAGGGCGTGGCAACTCACTTTTGCCACCCAGATAGTTGACCGGGGAGTTATTCCTCTAGTCGGTATATCCTTTCTGTTAGTTGGGTACTGGATTGGCAGCAGCTATAGTGACTCTCAAGGAGACGACAATTTATTCCTAGACTTAAAATTCTGGGCATTTGTGCTAGCCAGTATTTTAGGGCTGTTGTTCTTGGTGCTACCGATCGTACACATGAACAATATCAATCAGCAAAGCCAAGAATATCTCAAACAAATTAGTGCCGGAGCAACTCAAGCGCAGCAGCAACTCACAGCCCAATCGCAACTGGTAGACTCGCTTCGCAAAGATCCAAAGAAACTGGCGGAGCTAGATGAGGCAATTAAGAGTGGTAAAGTCCAAGGAGCGCAACTACAGCAATTACAGGAACTGCAAAAGTTGACCCAAGACCCCAAAATTCTTAATGAAAGACTTACCGCAGCTCAAACCCAACTCGGAAGCCGCAAGCTAGATGCCGAGAAAAGAACCCAAACCGAAGCTTGGAAGTTGGGTTTGCGGACTAGCCTTAGCAGTTTGCTTCTGGCTCTAGGCTATATTGCCATTGGCTGGACAGGATTGAGAGGCATGGGCGGCGGTTCCCCAGCAAGTCGTCGCAAAGCTCAGGCAAGGTAAAGGTAAAAGTAAAAAGGCAAAAGGCAAAAGAAAGAATTGGGAATTTCTATTGTTTTTTACTTTTTACTCAACTAGCCTAGTGAAAAGTAAAAAGGAAAAGTAAAAAGGCAAAAGAAAGAATGGGTAATTTCTATTGTTTTTTACTTTTTACCTTCCTGGGCTTGGCAAAAAATATCAGAGTTTGGCGTAATGGTGGATTGAAATCGGCTTTTTGTTTCTCAATTCTGGCGCTAGGATATGTTCTCGATTTACATCCTGACCTACAACGAAGAAATTGATATTGCAGCTTGCATTGAGTCGGCGATGTTATCGGACGACATCATTGTAGTGGACTCATACAGCAGCGATCGCACCATCGAAATTGCCCAACGCTATCCCGTTCGTATCGTCCAGCACGAGTTTGAAAGTCACGGGCGTCAGCGCACTTGGATGCTTAAGGAACTACCCACCAAGCACGAGTGGGTATATATCCTAGAAGCCGATGAACGGATGACACCCCAATTGTTTAACGAATGTCTCCAAGCCATTGAGAGCCAAGAATTCATAGCTTACTACGTCGCAGAGCGAGTCATATTCTTGGGCAGTTGGATTCGCCGCAGCACCCAATATCCCCGTTACCAAATGCGTCTGTTCCGCAAAGACAAAGTTTGGTTTACAGACTACGGTCATACCGAACGCGAAGTCTGCGACGATCCGGCTGGATTTTTGCAAGAAACCTATCCTCACTACACCTGTAGCAAGGGATTGAGCCGATGGATAGACAAGCACAACCGCTACTCGACCGACGAAGCGGCAGAAACATTGCACCAGTTGCACAAGGGAAGCGTCAACTTGCGTGACTTATTCTTTGGTAATACGGAAGTAGACAGACGCCGCGCCCTCAAAGATTTGTCCCTGCGCTTGCCTTTCAGGCCCCTGTTGCGCTTCATATATATGTATTTTCTGCTTGGTGGTATTCTGGATGGGCCTTCTGGCTTTGCTTGGTGTACTTTGCAGGCGTTCTACGAATATCTAATTTTGCTCAAGGTTTGGGAGTTACAGAATATACCCCCAACCGACGGCACGAATCAACCTAAACCTCCAACAAACGCTAGCGTCGAGGAAGCAACGGTCAGTTCTTCCCCTTAGAGGAAGGCAGTTTGGGGATAAATGATAAAATTGTAAAGACTGATACAAGAGGTTTTAAGATATTCATTGTTGGGGAGAAAACACCTTTGTGCAAACGCCAGTGTATCTCTCAAGGGAAAAATCGACCCCGGCGGTCGAAACAAACCTTAAGCCCGAGTCGGGACTTGCAACAATTCTTTACGAGTCTTACAAATAAGATATAGAACGCTATATCCCCAGCCAGTTCTAAGGAGAGTCGGCAAACTCGTGCTCCAACGCTTTAAGCAGGACTTAAAAAATGACCTCATAGCAGGTCTTTTGGTAGTAATCCCCCTCGCTACCACGATCTGGCTGACAATTAATATTGCCAGTTGGGTGATAAATTTTCTCACCCGCGTTCCCAAGCAGGTGAATCCATTTGATGGCCTAAACCCCATATTGGTTAATCTGCTGAACTTGTTTGTGGGGTTAGCCGTACCCCTTCTGTGCATTCTGGTAATTGGCTTAATGGCTCGGAATATTGCCGGAAAATGGCTGCTAGATTTTGGCGAGAGGCTGTTACAGGCGATTCCGTTTGCGGGTTCGGTGTATAAAACGCTCAAACAGTTGCTAGAGACGCTGCTGAAGGATACAAACGGTAAGTTTCGCCGCGTGGTTCTGGTGGAGTATCCCCGCCGGGGAGTGTGGGCGATCGCATTCGTTACTGGCAGCATCAGCAACGATATCCAGTCTCACATAGCCCGCCCCATGCTCAGTGTATTCATCCCCACAACACCCAACCCCACAACGGGTTGGTATGCCGTAGTACCCGAAGATGAGGTTTTGAATTTATCAATGTCGATTGAAGATGCCTTCAAGGTGGTAATCTCAGGTGGCATCGTTAGCCCAAATGCCTCAGTCCTCATGCCCGTTGCCACAGCCAAAGATCGGCAGGTTAAACAATTGGTGTCTGAAGGAAATTGGCAGGTTGTACCCACAGAAGAAGATTAAGCTGAGATAAGGAAAAAGCAAAAATAAATAGAAAAGTCTTGTTTGTTGCTTCTTCCTTGTTCCTTTTGCATTTTGCCTTTTTATTTTTATGCAACCCCGCCAAACTGCCCGTGAATTAGCTGTTTTAGCTGCCAGCCAGATGCCTACTTCTCCAGAGAAGCTGGCAAAAGAGCAGCTATCTGGAATGTTACTAGCAGTGATCCGCACCCTTACAGGAGAAGTTCAAGAGGGGCTAGAAAATGCCGCCGCTGAACTAAAACGGGGGAGCGATCGCCTGCTTTCGAGCGAAACCCGCGCTGCTGACGTTCAAAGTGCCAGAGCGATGGTGAACGAAGCTATAGAGCTAACGCAGACAGCCATCAACCGCGTAGGAACCACAATCTCGCTCCCAGAATCACTTTATTTGGCAAATCAGCAGGAAGTCCGCTCCTACGCCCTAGAAATTCTCACTACTGTCAGCAAGAGAAGTAGTGAAATTGATGAAATGCTAGAGTCCGCGTTAGAAGACTGGCACTTAAACCGTCTGGCTCGGATTGACCGCGATATTCTGCGCGTTGCAGTCGCAGAAATTGAATTTTTAGGTCTAGCAGAACGGATAGCGATTAACGAAGCCGTAGAGCTTGCCAAAAAGTACAGCGATGAAGAGGGACACAGATTCATCAACGGAGTTCTGCGCCGCGTGAGCGATCGCCGCAAAGCAAGATCCCACAAAAGTTAAAATTTTTTATAGTCAAAAGCAGCTAGTCGGCGTTAAGTGCCGCCAAAGTAATAAATACAATGGTTTTTAATTGGTTCCGCCGCCAGTTCAGCGTTAACGAATCGTCTCCCACACAGGAGACTCCCCCCCAAGATCCGCCCCAGGTTGAAGAAACACCAACAGATCTAGCACAGTCCGAAGTTAAATCAGGTGGAGCTGAACCAACTATTGAGCCATCTCAACAGGTGGCGGCAGATTATCTTACCTGGGCTAAAACTGCTTACAAAAACATTCAGCAACAGCAAAAATCCGAAGACCCCGAAACAGCTTCTCCGGATTCCGCTGACGTAACCGATGCCGCAACGGTGCATTCTCCAGAACTGTTAGAAACGGCAGACACAGCCACAGAGTCGGAACCTATCGACGATGCCCAAACCTCTACAGAGGTCGAATCGGCAACCAAGGCGGTAGACGTAGCACAAACAGAAGGATCTGTAACCGACGAAGCAGATACAGCCCAGACAACAGCGCCAGAAACTGTACAAACGGCAGAAACAAACGCAGATATTGCAGGCGATGCGGAAGTTCTGGATGCTCAAACTGTCACGGAGGTGGAATCGACATCAACCCAGGCGACAGCAGCAGAAACCATAGAAACTGCTACAGAGCCAGAACTTGCCGACGCGCAGACTGCAACTGAGGTGGAAGCGGCAGCAGCCACATCTCCGGAACCAGAAACCTCCCCAGTAGCAGCAGAAGCAGCAACGCCAGAGAATGCAGCCCCGTTGCCTTTCTGGGCACGCGAGTCTGGTACGGCACGACTGGAACGCCTGAAAGAAACGGCGCTTGAGGAGCCAGAACCCGCAGCAGCAAATATGCAGGCGGCAGAGCCAGCCCTCTTAGAAATCCCCAATCTGCCTTTTGATGAAGGGTTTTTGTGGTCAGCCCAAGTGCTAGCAGCTCAGGGCAGGCGTGCCGATGATGTTTCTCTTGAGGAAATTAGCTGGCTGAAACGACTGCGCCAAGGGCTAGACAAAACCCGTCGCAGCTTGGTTAACCAGCTTAAGGCCATTGTCGGTCAAGGGCCGTTGAATCAAGACGCCGTAATGGAGATTGAGGCGCTGCTATTGCAGGCTGATGTCGGCGTGGAAGCGACAGACTATATCATAAATACGCTGCAAAAAAGACTGCTTGAGGAAGTTTTGCCACCAGAGCAAGCGATCGCCTACCTCAAGCAAATTTTGCGCGACTTGCTCGACTCACCAATTCGCGACAACTACAACCCGACTTTTGTCCCAGAAAAGGACACGCTGAATATCTGGCTGATGACGGGGGTGAATGGTGCAGGTAAAACTACAACAATTGGTAAACTTGCCCATTTATCCCAAAAATCTGGCTATAGTTGCTTAATTGGGGCAGCAGATACGTTTCGGGCGGCTGCTGTGGAACAGGTGAAGATTTGGGGTTCTCGCAGCGGAACGGAAGTAATTGCCAATACTGGCAAGAATACAGATCCGGCGGCTGTAGTATTTGACGCGATCGCTGCTGCACAGGCACGCCGTACAGAGTTGCTGCTGATAGACACGGCTGGACGTCTTCAGAACAAGAAAAATCTGATGGACGAACTCAGCAAAATTCGCCGAATTGTCGATAAAAAAGCCCCTGACGCCAAAGTAGAAGCACTTTTGGTATTAGATGCCACTCTGGGGCAAAATGGGTTGCGTCAGGCGCAAGTGTTCTCCGAGGCGGCAAAATTAAGCGGTGTGGTATTAACTAAGCTCGATGGTACTGCTAAGGGCGGTGTTGCTCTAGCTGTAGTGCAACAGTTGGGTTTACCGATTCGCTTCATTGGTGCGGGAGAAGGGATTGAAGATTTGCGGCCATTTTCTAGTTACGAATTTGTGGAAGCTTTGCTAAATGGCTAGTAATCTGCAAGCCTAATTGTGAAAAACCCGTTTTATTGAAGAAAAGGGGTTTACTAGCTGTTAAAAACACCCGTGCATGAAAACCGACAGCATCTTCTATCAACTCTTTCAGACTTTTCCTGGTGTCTTTTTTGAACTTATCGGTCAGCCTGCTATTGAGGGCGAGGCTTATAAATTTCAGTCAGTTGAAGTTAAAGAAACAACCAAACGTATTGATGGGGTTTTTGTTCCTACCAGCCGCAACCTTAAACCCATCTACTTTGTGGAAGTCCAGTTTCAAACTGACGCTGACTTTTATTACCGATTATTTACTGAAATTTTTGTTTACTTGGGTCAAAACAAACCTAGAAGAGATTGGCGTGCTGTCGCGGTGTTTTCCCAACACATTATCGATCCAGGAGTGCCAATAGAATATCAGGGATTACTAGCAGGTAAGCAAGTAGAGTGGGTGTATTTAGACGAGTTAGGCGAACTAGCCGAGCGCTCGGTAGGATTAGGAATGGTGAAGTTGGTAGTTGAGGATGAAGAAACAGCGGCATCGATTGCCAGACAGTTAATCCAGAAGGCACAGCAGGAGCTGGAGGATGAAGTAGTCCGGCGAAAAGTTATAGAATTGATTGAGACAATATTGGTCTATAAATTTACCCAGTTAAGCCGTCAGGAGATAGAAGCGATGTTTGGCTTAAGCGAGTTAAAACAAACGAGATACTTTCAAGAAGTAAAAGAAGAAGGCAAGCAAGAGGGAAAGTTAGAAACAGTACCTCGGTTGTTGCAGTTGGGGTTGAGTTGGGAACAGATAGCTACGGCGTTAGATTTGCCAATTGAGGTCGTTCAGCAGGTAGCCGAAGAGCAATCAGAAAGTTGATATTATCAGCGCGATTTGGTTACGCGATCGCCCCGCTATTTTATAAAGCAATGACGTTTTTGAAACTATTGAGCGATCGCCCGCTCCAAAAACACTATTAAAGCAGAATGAACAGGAAACTCCAGACCTCGTTCATCTACTTACTATGCCTAGTAATTACACTTGCCATCTCAATTTTTCCTCCCCAGATTATAGTTAATTCCCAACCTAAACCAGCCTCCGCTGAGTTACGAGGCGTTTGGCTGACTAATGTTGCAAGTGGAGTGTTATTTGTGCCTTGGGGGGTCAACAGAGCGCTGCACCAATTATCTCAACTGAACTTTAACACCGTTTACCCCGTAGTCTGGAACCGGGGCCACACCTTCTACCCCAGTCCTGTAGCAAAACAGGTTATGGGTAGTTCTCAAGACTCCTTGCTGTGGTTGATGCGGCTGGGGGGCGATGTGCTGGCTGAGATAGTCAAGCAGGGGAAGCGACAGGGGCTTAGGGTAATTCCTTGGTTTGAGTATGGCTTCATGGCTCCTGCGGGTTCAGAACTAGCAAAGAGCCACCCGCAATGGATTACCGGGAGTAGGGAAAGAAGCATCAAATTACAGCCAGACACTCTTGAAGAAGAATTGCTCAACTCAACTGAGCCAAATGTTCAGCCTTACTCTGAACAAGTGCAAAAATTTATCCGCAATCGAGCTGTCAGTAAAACGGTTTGGCTCAACCCTCTCCACCCAGAAGTTCAAGAGTTCATTCTCGATCTGATTGTGGAAGTTCTTACTAATTATGATGTAGCTGGAATTCAGCTAGACGACCATTTTGGTTTACCTGTAGATTTTGGTTATGACCCTTTCACAGTCAGGCTTTATCAACAAGAACACCAAGGCAAAAATCCCCCCGTTAATCCCGAAGATCCTGAATGGATGCGCTGGAGAGCTGATAAGATTACTGAGTTTATGCAGCGGGTTTTCCAAGCTGTTAAAATCGTCAAACCTGACGCCATAGTGTCTTTATCTCCAAACCCGCAGGATTTTTCTTACAAAGCTTATCTACAAGATTGGCAGACTTGGGTAAAGCTTGGTTTAGTGGATGAGTTGATATTGCAGGTGTATCGAGATGATATGAAAACTTTTCTGGCTCAATTGTCACATCCAGCAGTTGAAATTGCTCGTCAAAAAATTCCAGTGGGGGTGGGAATATTATCTGGATTATGGACTCATCCTGTTGAGATTGAGCAGATTAAGCAGCAGGTGAAGGCGGTGCGCGATCGCGGTTTTAATGGTGTATCTTTCTTCTACTGGGAAAGCTTGTGGGGCTATATCGCGCCTGAGTCGCCCAGAAAACGCCGCGCTGCTTTTCGGGCACTTTTTCCATCAAGGGCTACACAACCCAAGGTTTTGCCAAAGCCAGTTAATAACAAGCCACTTTTTCCCTCCAACGCTACACAACCCAAGGTTTTGCCAAAGCCAGTTAATAGCAAGCCACTTTTTCCCTCCAACGCTACACAACCCAAGGTTTTGCCAAAGCCAGTTAATAGCAAATAGCTAAATTTATGAGTTTGTACAGACGCGATAAATCGTCGTTTTGAGTTATGAGTTATTAAGTCAAAACTCAAACTATTACCAATGAAGATCTATCGCTCGATAATTACTAAATACTGGGGTTTATGGTTGCAGTGGGTGTTAGTCACTTGTGGGGGTTTTTTTGTCAGTTTGCTGTTTGTTGAAGTCGGCGAAAGATCTGATATCGGCGTTTTGGAGGGGGCGGTAGGAGGAGGCGCGATCGCCTTAGCACAAGCTTTGGTTCTCAGGCGGCATCTGCCTTTGGCTCGCCTATGGATATTAGCCACTATAGTGAGTTGGGTAGTAATCGGGGGCAGTGGCATCGGTGCTATAGGCTGGGTTGCACCCACCACTAAGCTTTTTGCACTCAGGGTAAAGTTCGGGTTCTTTGATGGCGCAATGGTGGGTGCTTTGCTAGGGCTGATGCAATGGTTTGTTCTCAGACAGCAGCTTGCCAGAGCCAGCGTGTGGATCTTAACAAATGCAGCTAGTTGGGCGATAGGGCTGGCTACAGGCTGGGTTGCAGGTGGTATTTTGCGCGTAAGTGCGGGTATATTTTTGGGCGAGATAGTAGGTTTGGCGTTGACATGGGTTGTAGTCGCGGCAATTACAGGAGTTGCCTTGATTTGTTTACTGCGGTTTTCTGCCACAAAAAGTCTGCCTGGTTATTAAAAACCCTCGCGATCTAGGCACTGCGACTCGTCCATCTCTGCTGTAGTGCGACTCTTTTATTAAGTGTATTTAGCCTAAAGATACTGCTAAATTTTGCTTTTGCTCGGTGCGTAGGGTTGGTAGCGATCGCTATAGTAGTCAATGATGCGATTCACCCAAAAAAGCACCTTATATCGTTGGCAAAATGCCAGATTAGCGCTATCATTGACACCTTTAGTAGCACTTATAGCGCTCCTTGCGTCTAACACAGCGCTCAAACAGCTACAACCGCCATTTCTTTGGGACGGTAAAACGCCATACCGTTATTATCAAAGCCTTAGCTAAAATTGAACCCCAATAGGGCGGTTCCCACTAAGGTCGCCAAAATAGTTCTTAGCTTCATTTGTTATTTTGAATTTCTTTTTACTGCCAACTCCCGATCCCTGAACCTTGACCCCCCAAACCATGACAGCTGTGCCCTTTCCACGCCAGCCCTCTCACTCGGGTGACATTACCAGTGGTGGTGCTGCTAAACCTGAACCGACACCCGTTTTTGCCCTCAAAGAACTGGTGGCGCGTTTGCATCGAGAACAAAATAAAATTCAAGACTTACTAAGCTCTTTAGGTTTTGCTCTACGCAGTTTCAACAACTTAAATCAATTTTTAGAGCTAATTCCCCTTATGGTATCTCGCGTCACCGATGCCGATGGCGGCGCACTCATACTGTTCAAGCCGAACGGTCAGGTGCGGCTTGAAAGGCTACACTGCCAAGAGGGTTTGGTGTTTCAGGATATTCGTAAAGCGCTAGAGATGGCTACTCGTCAAGTTAGTACATCCTCGACAACGGGGACGGACGCGCTCGATCGCGTCTCTACAACTACATCGCCATCGCTTGACGAGCGGGTAAGCGAGTACCTGGGGCGAGATATTCATCTGTTTGGCACGCCCATTCTGGTTAAAAATAGCGAGCGGGGGCGCCTTTATGTGTTCAGCCGCGATCCGCAATACACTTGGACAGATACCCGACAGAAGTTAGTCCGCTTAGTGGCAGATCAAACAGCAGTCGCGATCGCCAACGATGAACTAACGGTCGAACTCCGCGCCAAAGAACGCCTCGACCAAGAATTAGAAATCGCCGCTGACATCCAACGTCGTCTGCTACCCCCCCAATGCCCCGAAATCAAAGGTGTCGAAATGGCGGCGCGCTGCCAAACAGCTAGCCGAGTCGGAGGCGATTACTACGATTTCATCCCTGCTAACTACGATCAACTGCGCCCCAAAAAGATACTCGACAACGAATCAGCGGCTTGGAGTGTTGTTATTGGCGATGTCATGGGCAAAGGCGTCCCAGCAGGCTTGATTATGACCATGACGCGGGGAATGCTACGAGCCGAAGTGCTAAACGGTCACTCACCCGCCCGAATTTTGCAACACTTAAATCGGGTGATGTACGCGGATTTGGAGAATTCCAATCGATTTGTCACTCTTTTTTATTCAGAGTATGACCCGCAAAGTCGTATCCTTTCTTATAGCAATGCTGCCCACAATCCACCTTTGTTGTGGCAAGCATCAACCCGTGCCATCCAGCGTCTTGATACCTTTGGGATGCTAATTGGCTTGGATGCTGACTCACGCTATGAGGATGCCAGCGTGCAGCTGGCAACTGGAGACACGCTCCTTTATTACACTGACGGCTTTACCGATGGCGCTAACCAAAATGGCGATCGCTTTGATGAAGAAAACCTGAGCCGCTGTTTTCAGTGGGCTTGCCAGCATGGCACAAGTCCGCAGGCCATTCTCGAATATCTGTTCGACCAGGTTCAGCAGTTTATTGGCCCAGGCAATCGCAACGCCGATGATATGACTCTGGTCGTTATGCAGGTAAAATCTTTTGATTGATAAACACCAGTTTGATGTGAGGAGAAAATGGTAGTGGATAATAGCATATTTCATGTAATAACTGATTTGTTGCCCTCAGCGCATGCATCCAATAGCTTCCATTTAGCGGTTTGGCATCCATCGCTCAATTGGCCGCTTTTGGCTCAAGAAATTAAAGATCCAAAGGTTTTGGATCAGATGCAAAATGCCTTTAATAACTTCATTAAGTCAGGCCAAGTTTGGGCGCTGATGATTGGCCTATTTTTTGGCTACCTGATTCGAGGGATAACGCGCTAGTGAGTTTTGAGCGGAGCCGGAGTTGCTCCGCTTCCGGTTTTGTCGTGAAGCGATGACTCGCATCTGAGTTTTGAAACAAAGTTAAATACTCAACCAACACAACCAACTGCTGTGAAAGAACAAAAAACATGGAGCCAGCGGTTTGAATCGGCGTTGCATCCCGCGATCGCACGCTTTAATGCCAGTATTAGTTTTGATATTGAGCTGATTGAATACGATATCACCGGATCTATCGCTCATGCCAAAATGCTTGCCAAAACTGGCATCATTTCACCCGAAGAAGGCGAGCAACTTGTTGCTGGCTTGGAGCAAATTCGCGGTGAATATAGGCGAGGTGAATTCACTCCTGGTATAGATGCTGAAGATGTCCATTTCGCAGTAGAAAAACGGCTGACAGAATTAGTCGGTGATGCAGGCAAAAAGCTGCACACGGCGCGCTCGCGCAACGACCAAGTTGGTACCGATACCCGCCTCTACCTACGCGACCAAATTCAACAAATTCGCCATCAGCTCCGGGAATTTCAGGGCGTTTTGGTCGATATCGCCGAACAGAACGTGGAAACCCTGATTCCCGGCTACACGCACCTGCAACGCGCCCAACCCGTGAGTCTAGCTCACCACCTCTTAGCCTATTTTCAAATGTCTCAACGCGATTGGGAACGCTTGGGCGAAATCTACCAGCGCGTCAATATCTCGCCGTTGGGGAGTGGCGCTCTAGCTGGCACGACTTTCCCTATCGATCGGCATTACACGGCAGAACTATTGAATTTTGGCGGAGTTTATGCTAATAGCCTCGATGGAGTGAGCGATCGCGACTTTGCTATAGAATTCCTCTGTGCCGCCAGCCTGATTATGGTTCACCTTAGCCGCCTCGCAGAGGAAGTCATCCTCTGGTCTAGCCAAGAATTCGGCTTCGTCACCCTCAAAGATAGCTGCGCCACGGGATCGAGTATCATGCCTCAAAAGAAAAACCCCGACGTGCCAGAACTGGTGCGAGGCAAAACCGGGCGCGTCTTTGGACATCTCCAAGGAATGCTGGTGCTGATGAAGGGGTTGCCCTTGGCTTATAACAAAGACTTGCAAGACGACAAAGAAGCTTTGTTTGACAGCGTGAAGACAGTAAAAGCTTGTCTGGAGGCGATGACCATCCTCCTGCAAGAAGGTCTGGAATTTCGGATAGATCGCCTAAGAGAAGCCGTAGAGTCCGATTTTTCTAACGCGACCGATGTCGCTGACTATTTGGCTGCGCGCGGCGTGCCGTTCCGGGAAGCTTATAACTTAGTAGGTAAAGTTGTTAAAACCAGCTTGGCCGCCGGGAAACTGCTCAAAGAGCTTAGTTTGGAGGAGTGGAAGCAATTGCACCCAGCCTTTGAGGAAGATATTTATCAAGCGATCGCCCCCCGACAAGTTGTAGCTGCCCGCAATAGCTACGGCGGTACGGGTTTCGACCAGGTTAGACAACAATTACTTGCCGCCCAATCTCAACTTAGCGGGTAAAACAAAAATTGGCCTGCGCTTCGTCTTTACAGGCGATCGCGCTATTGACAATAAATTAGCCATAAATGACGAATGCTGAATTACAAACAATGAATTCAGCATCCATCATTTATAATTCAGCAATTCGTGTTTTACGCCGCGTTCAAAGCCTGGTTATGGTCGGGGTCCAAAACTCTTGCCACCACCACCACCGCCACCGCCACCGCCACCATAAGAAGCAGCTCCTTCATCTGACTGTGCTGCTCCCTCATCTTCCTCATTTCTCGGTGGTCTTCCAGACCGCCGGAACTTAGAAAACCTACCCGTAGTTAAGCGTTTGCGAAACTTGCGAGCATAGGCTTGGTTACGCTGCGCCTTTTCTTTCTTGGGGTTACGGCGCTTCGCCATGTTCACCTCATTAAATAAACAACAAAAACTGTACTTGCGGAGCCTGATTTAGCAATATTTTTGCTTTTGCGCTGGAAATGCTGTTGCTGCTTTCTTAGAAGTCTGTGTCTGACTAATAAATAACAACAAACACCCAACAGCAAACAACTACTTAGAACCTGCCGCGATCGCGCGGCCCTCCCCCTCGCGTGTTAGTGCTTTCTTTGGGTCGAGCTTTGCTGACGCGGAGCGATCGCCCCATCCATTCTGCACCGTCGAGTGCAGTTATGGCTGCATCTTCATGCGTCCCTTCCTGCATTTCCACGAAGGCAAAACCCCGCGCTTTACTGGTTTCCCGATCTATGGGTATCACCACACTTTTGACCGAACCATGTTCTTCAAAAACTTGCTTCAAGTCATCTTGGGAAACCTCGTAAGACAGGTTGCCAATGTAAATAGTCATCCAAAAACATCCATCTGAGCAGTTGATTCAGATAAAAGTCCAGTGAGAGGGTCTTGAAAAACTAGGTCTTCTAAAGACTTCTCGAACGTGCGATCGCTAAGCGAATTCAGACAAGGCTCCCACCACCAAACTGGTTCTGGCGTTGGCAGCCTCTACCCTTAGGCTTGTGCAACAGATGCTACACCTTACCAGTATAAGGCCAGCAGGCTGCTACCTGACGTTACCGAACTTGCATCCGTACCGTCTATGATAGAGCATTGCGGGTCTTTAACCCTAATTCGCTTCTGGAAAACACTGCAAATGACGCTCAACATCGGTGATATTGCGCCTCCTTTCAGCCTACCTGATGCCCAAGGAAACATCCATAGTCTTGAGGAATTGCAAGGGTGTCGTGTCGTGCTGTATTTTTATCCGCGCGATAATACTCCCGGCTGCACGAAGGAAGCTTGCGCCTTTCGAGATGCTTATGCCGACTACCAAGCAAATAATATTGTAGTTTTCGGCATTAGTACAGATGACCCTAAAGCTCATAACAAATTTACCACCAAGTATCAGTTGCCCTTTACCCTGCTATGCGATGTAGATGCCAAAGTCTCTACAGCTTATGGTAGTTACGGGCTAAAAAAATTTATGGGCAAAGAATTTATGGGCGTTTACCGCTACACCTTCGTAATTGCCCCAGATGGTAGGATTGAGAAAATTTACACGAAAGTAAAACCAGAATCCCACGCGACGGAAATTCTGGCAGATCTGAGCGATCGCGATTCCAGCAAGCAAGTCTCCTAATTCCAACTCCCACTAAGCACTAATAACTCACCAAATGCTTCGCTCATGGCAATTTGTAAAAACTGTAATAGGGATTATATTCCGCCATCCCGTTACAGGCGCGACCATCATCCCCATTCTCCCTGATGGTCAGATTGTTTTCATTCGCCGCCGCGATACGGGTGAATGGGGCTTACCTGGGGGTATGGTCAATTGGGGTGACGATATTCCCACAACAGTGCGGCGGGAATTGGCTGAAGAAACTGGACTGGAAGTAGTGAACATTCGCCGCTTAGTAGGAGTTTACTCTTCCTTCGAGCGCGACCCCAGAATACATTCTATTTCCGTCTTAGTCGAAGCCGACGTGCAGGGGTCGTTTCAGATTCAGGATACCCTTGAGATCTCTGATGTCAAAGCGTTTTCTAGGGAAGAGCTGCCCTTGGGCAAACTCTGCCACGACCACGACCGACAGTTACAGGACTACTTGAACGGCGTGACAACACTTGCGTAGGCTTGGACGTTATCAATACTTAAAAAATCGTAAAATTAGCGATACGCGCGATCGCCAGTCTCTTATTGCATGGGCTATGAGCGCGATCGCTCGGGGGCAAAACATTATCAGGTGGGAAAGTTGGAAACTTTGCGGGTGGGAATGTTGAGAGGTTGGAAACTTGAACAGTTGGGTAGGGGTTCTCCTTTTAACCTCACCTACCTTTACTGGCTTAGATCGGGCGGTTGTACCGCAACTCTAGCGCCTGCGGGGTAGGGAAAGCCTCCCTTCTACAAACCTTTAAACAAATAAACCTTCAATCCTCTCAACAGCTAGCTGCAAGCATGCTTTTGAAAAAGGCTTGGACTGCTGGTGTAAACAACTGTGAAACCGGATGGATCTACTCCTACGCAATTCTCGAATTAAACTATCTCAAGGGCAAGTTTTCTGGCGTGAAATCGGTTCTGGGCCGATTCTCGTTTTTTTGCATGGGTTCTTTACCGATAGCAGCCAATGGCTACCTGTTATAGAGCAATTAAATCGGGAACACCATTGCTTCGCGCCGGATTTGCTGGGGTTTGGTGAATCGGAACGCCCCAATATGCACTACTCGATCCAGTTAGAAGTGGAATGTCTGGCTGAGTTCTTGGAGGCGTTGAAGCTGCGCGAAGTATATTTAATCGGTCACTCGCTGGGTGGCTGGATTGCTGCTAGCTATGCGCTGAAATATCTAGAGCAGGTTCGCGGTATCGTACTGGTGGCACCGACAGGAGTGCAAGCGGAAAAAATTAGAGGAAACAAGAGGTGGAATCGATGGTTGCTGGGGCGTCCGCCAATATTATCTTGGTTGTTGCGTAGTCTCCGCTTCCCGGCACAATTACTGGGTTTCTCCAAGAAAATCTCGGCGGCGCTAGAAATGCGACAACAGCTATTACAGTCTCCCACCGCCTGCCAGTTGTTATTCCAACGCCGCCCATCGGAAATTCAAGCTGAGTTATTAGAGGAACGACTGGAATGGCTGAAAGTGCCAGTTTTGGTTTTGCAAGGGGGACAGGATACTCACGCAGCGATCGCCGAAAGTAAAGCTTATGCTGCATTGTCTCCCAGAGCCGCCCTGCAAATCATAAACTTGGGTGGAAACGACTTACCCCAACAACTCCCCGATGTTGTGGCTGGGCATATTCGCGACTTTGTGAGTGGTGTTGACTTCTAAGTTACAAAGTCAAGACGCGATGAATCGCGTCTCTACAAAACAATTTTCCGCATTCCCCAGAAAATTAGATGGCGATCGCCAATTACCCCAGCAGCTATATCGGGATACTGGGATTGTAGATAATTTAGGAGAATAGCGCGATCGCCCCCTGTCAGTACAACCCGACTTTCTGGAAACGAGTGCCACCAAGCCTCGATAAAATCCCGCATACCTGACAAAACCGTGTAGACAACACCACTTTCAATTGCCTCTGGCGTACTTTTAGCCCATCGTGTTGGTAATTGGCTGGGTAATTCAACTTGCGGCAGGGCAGCAGTCCTTTTACCCAGAGACTCTAGCTGCAACTTTAATCCTGGTAAAATCGCCCCACCCACCAGACAACGATTTTCATCAACACCTGTGAAAGTTAGCGCAGTCCCAGCATCAATTACCAAACACGGATAACCGTAAGTTTCCCCAGCACCCAAAACAGCCAAAGCCCGGTCTATTCCCAGCGTCGGATATAACTTTCTTAGCGGGATTTGTTCTAAAGTAATGACGCGCACATCTGGATAGTCTTGCCAAAGGGCGGTCTGAGTCGGAACAACAGAAGCCAGATAAAGAGGCACAGACTGTTCATCTTGTAGAGATGGCGTCTCGCGTCTGCGTTCTACAAACTCAGTATCCCAAGCTTCTTGAAGGGTTTCTCCGATAAACCGCGCCCAATGCAGCCGCGAGTTGCCAATCATCAACCCCAGCCAAATCTTATCTATACTCATAGTTCATGGTTCATAGTTCATGGTTCATGCTCCCAGGCGGGGCATGAAATTTAACCAAAAACTCCAGGTTCGAGCTATCTAGACTCCTGACTCCGGACTCCGGACTCCTTAACACTGACTTTTAAAACTTTTAACTCACTCATAGGTTATTAATAAACCGTTACAAGTCTTATCATGTAAGAATAAAAGTAGAAAAAATACCTATGGGTTGCCAAGAAGGAGACCAGTTATGGTAGCGCTCACCGAAAGAACCCAACAAAAGCGTTTGACAATACAGACCGGAGAGATTGCCCCAGATACGATCGCCATTCGTTCGTTGGACTGGGATCGCGATCGCTTCGATATAGAATTTGGACTGCAAAACGGCACTACATACAATTCCTTCCTAATCCGGGGCGAACAGACTGCCTTAGTTGACACCTCCCATGCCAAGTTTAGCCAGCTGTATTTAGACACCCTAAAAGGTCTGATCGACCCGACTGAAATAGATTATCTGATTATCAGCCATACCGAGCCAGACCACAGCGGCTTGGTCAAAGATGTCCTTGAACTGGCTCCTAATTTAACTGTTGTAGGAAACAAAGTAGCAATCCAGTTCCTCGAAGGTTTTGTGCATCAGCCATTTAAGAAAAAAATTGTCAAAAATGGCGACAAACTCGATTTAGGCAACGGTCACGAATTGGAATTTGTCATCGCGCCTAATTTACACTGGCCCGATACAAGTTTTACCTTCGACCACAAAACCCAAACCCTGTACACCTGCGATGCTTTTGGGATGCACTATTGCTCTGATAGCACCTTTGATGAAGATTTAGGCGCTATTGAGGCAGATTACAGATTTTACTACGAGTGCCTGATGGCTCCCAATGCCCGTTCCGTCCTGTCTGCCCTCAAGCGGATGGGCGAACTGCCAGAAGTTGCCACCATTGCGACGGGACACGGCCCCTTGCTGCATCATAACGTTACGGAATTGGTGGGACGTTATCGCCAGTGGAGCAGTGAAAAAGCAAAGGCAGAAACGACCGTAGCTGTATTTTACGTTTCCGATTACGGGTACAGCGATCGCCTGTCGCAAACCATCGCCAAAGGCATCACAAAAACAAATGTTGCCGTTGAAATGATGGATCTCAAATCAGCAGATCCCCAAGAAGTTCAAGAACTCGTCAGCCGTTCTGCTGGAATTGTTATCAGCACTCCCCCAGCAGCTAATCCAGCGGCTCAAGCTGCTGTGAGTATCGTATTAGCAGCTGCCAAGGACAAGCAAACTGTCGGCATTTTTGAGGCTTACGGGGGGGATGATGAACCCGTCGATCCGATGGTTAGCAAATTTAGAGACTTGGGTTTGGCGGTAGCATTCCCAGCAATTCGGATTAAAGACACGCCTACAGAAGCAACTTACCAGTTGTGCGAAGAAGCGGGGACAGACTTAGGACAATGGCTAACCCGCGATCGCACTATCAAGCAGATCAAGTCCCTCGATGCGGAACTTGAAAAAGCATTGGGGCGGATCAGCGGTGGACTGTATATTATCACTGCTCACAAAGGCGACGTTAACGGTGCGATGTTGGCATCTTGGGTGGCTCAAGCCAGCTTCCAACCTTTGGGCTTTACAATCGCTGTAGCCAAAGACCGTGCTATTGAGTCTTTGATGCAAGTAGGCGATCGCTTCGTCCTCAACGTGCTAGAAGAAGGCAATTACCAAAGCTTAATGAAACACTTCCTCAAGCGTTTCGCCCCCGGTGCGGATCGTTTTGCAGGAGTAAAAACCCAGCCAGCTGAAAATGGTTCGCTGATTTTGACGGATTCCCTCGCCTACCTAGAGTGCCAAGTAGCCAGCCGTATGGAATGTAGCGATCACTGGATTGTCTACAGCACCGTCGATACTGGTCGCGTTTCTAAGCCGGAGTCTCTCACAGCAGTTCACCACAGAAAAGTCGGCAATTATTATTAGAAACCGCAGATATAGCAGTCCTCCAAAGATTTGTGAAAGATTTTTTTAATGAACCGCGAAGACGCACCAGCGGAGCGAAGCGCGTCAGCGCGTTAGAGCGCGAAGGAAAGAGCGGAAGAGAGATTTCACAACTGATTTAGGATTGCTATAAACGCAGATGAACGCCGATAAGCTCTGATTCATCTGCGTAGTTCGTCGCTACCGTTTCTCCTCACTTTTAAATACTCATCCATGACAGCCTTAAAACCTCGTGACGTTCAGGTTCTACCGATTGGTGTAGATACAACGGTGCTGCGATCGCGCACTTGGGACAGACTCAAATTTGAAATAGAATATGCCCTTGCTAAGGGGACAACTGCCAATTCTTATTTAATTCAAGCTGAAAAAACTGCTTTAATCGACCCGCCCGGAGAATCATTTACTGAAAGTTTTCTGGCAGAATTACGGCATCGCTACGACGTAAAAAACCTCGATTATATAATTTTGGGGCACGTCAATCCTAACCGGGGAGCGACGATCAAACAACTGCTAGAGTTAGTCCCAAATCCTACATTTATTGTCTCCAATCCGGGAGCGATCGCTCTGCGTTCTGCTTTCCCAGAGCGCGAATTAAACATTGTCGTCGTCCGGGGAGAAGAAACTCTAGATTTAGGTAAAGGTCATTGTCTGCAATTTATCGCCACTCCCACTCCCCGATGGCCAGACAGACTTTGTACCTACGATCCGCAGACTCAAATCTTATATACAGATAAGCTATTTGGAGCGCACGTCTGCGGAGATCAAGTTTTTGATGAAGGGTGGCAAACCTTCGTTGAAGATCGCCGCTACTACTACGATTGTCTCATGGCTCCCGCTGCCCGTCAGGTGGACGCAGCGCTTGATAAATTGGCTCAGTTTGAAGTTAAATTATATGCGACTGGTCACGGCCCTTTGGTACGCTATGGTTTGACAGAAATTACCCACGCCTACCGTCAGTGGAGCCAGTCGCAAAGAGCGAATGAGACGAGCGTAGCGTTGATTTATGCTTCGGCTTATGGGAATACAGCGACAGTAGCACAAGCGATCGCTGCTGGAATTACTAAAGCTGGTGTTGCTGTTGAATCTATTAACTGCGAATTTGCAGAACCCAGCGAAATTAGCGCCGCCTTAGAAAAATCAGATGGATTTATCATGGGTTCTCCCACCCTTGGCGGTCATGCTCCCACACCAGTACAAACCGCGCTGGGAATTGTTTTATCCACTGCTAGCAAAACTAAACTAGCAGGTGTATTTGGTTCCTACGGCTGGAGTGGAGAAGCAATTGATTTACTTGAAGGAAAGCTAAAAGACGCAGGTTATCGGTTTGGATTTGAAACAATACGAGTTAAGTTTAAACCGACCGATGTAACCCTCAAATATTGCGAAGAAGCGGGTACAGATTTTGCCCAAGCTCTTAAGAAAGCTAAAAAAGCCAGAATACCCAGACAGCAAACTAGCGAGTCGCAAACTGGCAGGATAGAACAAGCTGTGGGGCGTATTGTTGGCTCTCTTTCTGTAGTGACAACTAAACAAGGCGACCTGACTGGTGCAATGTTAGCTTCTTGGGTTTCTCAGGCTACTTTCAATCCTCCCGGTCTTACTATTGCTGTAGCTAAAGAACGAGCAATTGAATCTCTAATGCATTCTGGCGGCAAATTTGTTTTAAATATTTTGCCAGAAGGCGATCGCGTAGGTTTAATGAAGCAATTCCTCAAACCTTTTGCTCCTGGTGAAGACCGCTTTGCTGGTGTGGCGACGGCTGAGAGCAACACTGGTTGCCCGATCCTCAGCGATGCTCTAGCTTACCTTGAATGCTCTGTGCAAAACCGTATGGAATGCGGCGATCACTGGCTAGTCTACGCTGTAGTTGAAAATGGCAAACTTCTACAATCCGAAGGCGTTACTGCTGTGCATCACCGCAAATCTGGCAGCCACTATTAATTTTGGATTTTAGATTTTGGATTTTTGATTATTAATCCAAAATCTAAAATTACAAATTTATATGGCTAACCTTTATACCCGACCCTGTTCATCTGAACAGCATTAAGCGCTGGAAAACTACTGGTAAATATAGTTTGACTCTAGGTTAAGTAAAACTTTAAGTTGAAATGTTAGTGACGAATTTCTGCTCAACTATGGATGGTTGATGGATGAGCGAAATATCATCAACAGCAAGGGCTATTCGAGGTGTCAGAACTCTTGATAATCCCTAAAAAAATAACCTTAGTTGTGGTTAGCAGTAGACTTTTTAATTAGTACCTACAAACCAGACAAAAATATAGGGTGGGCATTGCCCACCCTACAAATGATATTTTATTGGATGCGCTTTTCTAGATACTGCCCGATCATCTGTTGTTCGCCTAAACGAGAGATGATGGTTTGGCGCGTGCGGTAGTTGCTACCAACTAACTTTAATTCTTCTTCAAATACAGAGCCTTGATACTCTGTCCGCAAGCATAAGGTTTTGGGATTTGGGAAGTAATATTGGGCGGTTACTGGCTTAGAAGTGGCAAAACCGCGATCGCGATACAAAGTTTTTCCCAATGCCCCAAATATAGTCGAACCCTTCGACTCTTTGCGCTGCGTCACTGAATTTGTACTGTTCCACTCGACGTAGGAACCGCACGTCATCGCATTGAGGTCTTCCAGTTCGTGCAACTGTGCCAGGTGAATTAACTCCGGGCTTCCCTGCTCCAAAAACCGGACGTTTATCATACTCACCATTTCCTTGGTTTCTCCGTCCGGTAGCGTGTAGTAGCGTCGCTCAGAACGCCAGCTACCACCGGACTCCCGGAAAAAGGCTGCAATTAGTGATTCTTCAGTAGTTTGGGTAAGTTGTAGCCCTGTTGTCACGTGTAACACTCCTCGTGCGATGACATATAACAGATCGACGACGCTTTACCGTCTTTGTTACCATTCTTAACATATTAAAACATATTTATCTCCAGCCCAGCTCTGCCATCCGGAAGAAACTCATAATAAATCTGACTTTGGGTTTATATCCTCCCCAAGGTTGGTAAGTAGTAATGGATAGCTGGTAGTTTTTATTACCCACTATCGATTAGGCTTCGATTAGTACCAGTCGCCGAATCAAGGATCGGTCAAGAGAAGATGTTTTGTCAGTATATTTTGCTACAGTAGGGTCTGTCTTCCCAAGAGGGGTTCCACTGTTGTTTGTGCTAACACTCAGAGGCAAAACATTTCTTTCGGGCTGCTTTTGGCTAGAAAAAGATTGATGGTGAGGCGCTAATTTAGCTTTCGTCAATAGATGCCATGCAATGGGTGAAAGCGCTGCGGGAAAAGCCATTTTGACAGCACAAAAAACTTTTGCTTGCTTGAGAGCAACTAGACTCCAATGCAGTTGCAAATAAGCTTTAATATTCTCAAGGGCTGGAATGTGGGGTCGGTGCTGTTCGCTGACTAAAGCATAAATTTTCTGCTTGATCGAGATATTAGTAGAAAGTCGCTTTTGAAGGGATAACTGATAATTTAAAGCACCAGGCCAAATTGTGCGGTAGGCGAGGCACTGATTAATAAAAACTGCATCTCCAAACTGGGCAATTTTGATCCAAGAATCAATATCATCGTAGTTGGTATCCAAGCTGGAATCCCAGCCGCCAGATGTGAGGAAAGCGCTACGCTTGAAGGCGACTTGAACAGGAGTACCGAAAGGAACTAGATCTAGCAGCATTCCATAATGAATATCTTCCTGGGGGATATAAAAAGCTTTGCCGGGGCCAGTTTGCCTAGTTCTACTAATTTCAGCTTGGTTAGTATCGACCTGCATGGCTTGGCAGGAGCAGATTACAGCGCCGGGACACAGCGCGATCGCTCGACTCATCTCTTCCAAGCAGTTAGCAGCTAGATAGTCATCATCATCAAGCGGCTTAATCCACTCACCCCGCGCCAGTTGCACCCCAGCATTCATCGTCGCAGAATGACCCAAGTTAGCTGAATTGCGTTGATAAACTAAGCGTTCATCGCCCTTAGCCCGAAGTTCTTCACATAGATTCCGCACATAAACTTCAGTACCATCCGACGAACAATCGTCAGCAACAACTACTTCACAAGGCACAGTTTGGGCAAGAGCTGTCTCAATTGCCCTCCGCAGCAAGGCGAGACGGTTATAAGTTGTAATAACAATGCTAAATTTCATCCAAATCACCCACTAGATGCCAATACAAATGCACCCTGGTCTGGAAGAAACGTCAAGGCTGGGATTAAGATCTGCCCAGCTTTCCTCTTACTGTAACTTAGAGACGTTGAATATTAGCGGTTAGGTTTAAATTCGGCGAACCTGCTAACCGCTAACCAACTATTTAGCAGCCTTATACTGGTGCAAAGTTCTGGGGAGTCCAAGTACCATGCAACCCGTAAGGGACGTGATGCTTCAAGTGCAACCGTGCTACTGGCCCTTTGTCAAAGTTGCGGGCATCTAAAATAACGACATCAGAACGGTGGCGGGATGAGTCATAAACCAAAGCGATCGCCCAGCCATCATCTTCGCTGTTTCCACCAGGACGAGGAACAAATACAGGTTCGCTCGCAAAGCCATGCGGTGCAGCACTCCAAAGCTGGCGATCGCCAGTCTCTAAATCCACTTTCAGAATAGCTTGCAACGGAGCGTTCCCACTAGCCGCATGGGCAGCACCCATATAAAGATAGCGATACGGGCGTCCCACCAAAGCCGGATGAACGCTGGGAAACTCACAGCAACGACTTTCAATCAATTGCCTTTCCACCGTCTGAGTCTTCAAATTCACACCAAACCGCCACAGTTGTCCTGGTGTCAGCGCATCAAACTTAACTTCTCGATAGTCAGACCCAGGCTCAACAGCGGGTAAAGACTCATAACAAATCGAGTCAATGTAAATTTCCTCACCCTGCTCAAAAGCATTAGCGTGGTGGAAGACGAAACCCGACTGAGTTTCAAACATCTGCACCGACTTACCCGCTTTGGGGTCGCGCGGAATCACCACAATGCGAGTGGGTTGAGTTGGTTGAAACTCCACGGACTCACCAGCACCGCGCAATCCAAACACGAAAGGCAGCGGATTAAACGAAACTGGATTTTGGAAGAATATGCAGTAGTTTGGCGTAATCGCAAAATCGTGGATGAAGGCGAAACCAGGAACGCTGTGGGAGTGACGGCTCACCAGTTTGCCGCTTGAGTCTAACTCGTATATTGTGATGGTGCTAGAAAGGCCAGGTTTAATAGAAAAGTTCACCAACCTTTCCCCCCCATCTTTCCCCGCGTCGATGCGCGGATGGGCGGCGAAAGCGTCACCAGGCTTCAAGATGCCATCGAGATAATCTATCCCAAAGGTTTCCAGCGTGCGGGGGTTTAAGCCATGAGGTTCAGCAGCTTCCCATAGAGCTAATAGCTTCCCTCCCCAGTAAATTACCTGGGTATTGGCAATATTTTTTAATTTCAAATCAAAGGCATTTGCAAACCAGCCACCAAGCTTTTGAGTGCCAAAGACCCCGCGATAGAGAATTCGGCCAGCCTGCTGTTCTTCTACATAACCTTTAGTGCGGACGAAGCGGTTGCGGAAGTGGGCGCGACCGTTGGTAAAGGCAATTCTTGCAATCATGCCATCGCCATCAAACGGGTGATGGAGGCGTTGACCGTTGACATCGAGCAAGCCAGGGCCATTGCGAAACAGAGTTCCACTTAGCCCTTCTGGAATTTCTCCTTCTATGTCATCAATCCAATAGTCGTATTCGTTGGGCTGAGATTCATAACCTTTTTGCCAATCTTTGAGTTCGTATGGCAAATCTGTGGCGACAGGAAACCGTTCTTGAGTTGGGATGGCTTGCATAGTTCGCAATCTGGGGTTGAAAAAGTAAACAGTAAAAACTAAAAAGGCAAAAGTAAATATTTTTTTCTTTTGCCTTTTTGCCTTTGGTTGTGGGCTGCTGGTGGGGAATGCTATTGCTTTATGTCACTCGGCTGGCTCTTCTACCCGTTTTCTTGCTATGGAAGTGCTTATGAATTCTGGAAGTAGATGGGGTAGAAAAGGTTGTTCCGGTGCCTGCGCCCCCGTCGAATGATGTTCCAAAACTGAAGCGGGGGGCAAAGATTGGGCGGTGCGCTCTGTTTGAGCGTCGGCTTGCGGGTCAGCTACCGGAAGCCAACCCACCAATGGCAGTGGCAGTAGGGTACTGAGATTGGTAATTACAACTAGCTGCCAGAGGTTATCAAAGTTGGTATCGGTTACTCCCAGCCAATGGGTGAGTAAGGCTCCTGTTTCATGAGACAACAGTCCTGCTAGATTGTTGACAGACATAAGGAGGGCAAACAAGCTTGCTTCAACACCCGGCGGGCAAAGTCTTGCGGCTAGTACTAAGACGGGCATGAAGGTAATCTGCCCCATGACGGTGAGGATGAGGCTATCTCCCATGCTGAACCAGTGGTCGTCGATGCCTAACGTGCGGTTGGCGTGGGTGACTAACAGCAGCGTGGTCATGCCGAGTGCTGCTGATAAAATTGTCGTCCAGGCGAATATGGTGCGAAATGGGACGCTTTTGAGAAAGCGTTGGAATAGCCAGATGCCTACAAGGGAGGCGATGCTTGTGACTAGACGGACTCGCCCTAAGAACTCTGGCTGGAATCCCAGTTCGTTGGTGGTGAAGTAGAAGAATGCTGCGTCACCTGATGGGGTGGCTTGCCAGAGGAAGATAAAGGCTGTGGGCAGCAAGATGGATTTTTGGCTAATGGCTTGCCGCAACGCTTGTAGCTGGTTCTTGACTGTAGCGGTGTCGGGGCGATCGCTCACTCTTTCTTCTGCGATTAACCACGCAACCGCTGACACTATCAAGGGGAAAGTAGCGGTAATGCCAAACACTGTCTGCGTACTGAAGTGTTGCAGCAAAACGCCGCTAAAGTAGGCGGTCATCAAACCTCCCACCGATGAAGCGCCCCAAGAGATCGATTGAAGTGAGCCAGCTTGACTCATCGATTCTCCCCTGGCTCTCTCGACTACGAGGGAGTCTACTATTACGTCGCTGACTGCAACTGAGAGAGAACTGAGGCTGATTGCCAAGGTAGCTGCGATCGCTGTATGAACGACTGTGGCTAGACTGACCCACGCGATCGCTCCCAAAAGTCCCGATAAAATCAGGTAAGGACGCCGCCGATAGCCAAAAATCGGCAACCCATCAGACACAAATCCAAATAACGGCTTCACTACCCAAGGCAGTGCTGCAATTCCCATCAAAGCTGCAACTTGAGCCGGACTTAAGCCTAATTCGTCTTTGAGAAAAAAGCTGACCGCCAAACGCGCCAGCCCCAGTATTCCCTGAACAAAATAGACCAATAAAATCGCGATTAACTCAGGTGTGGGTTCGTTACCCAGTAATAGCTTTTTTGTCAATGAGTTTTTAGTCTCGGACAAGCCAGAGGAAGAAACTAGCATTGATTAAGTTATTTAAAGAAATATCACCGCTTATTATGATAACGTTCCTAGCCCTTTATATTTCGCAACATTTGGCAAAAGTATAGTTATCGAATAGAACAAAGCGACAATATCTGCCTTTAGTTAGGGGTTACAGCCTCTATGGTGAAAATGGCATAATGTGCTGAATGACGATCGCCTCCCCATAAGGACAGATCGCAATGGAAAAGTGCCAAAGCCTAGTTAACTGCTAGCGTCCGATGTTCTTGAATATTAGAGATACAAGCATTTGTGAAAAGCTTTTTTAAAGCATCGGCATCGGCGATCGCGAAGCTTTCTGACCAGATTGTTAGTCTGTCGTCGGAATTGACAGGAGTTAAAGTAGTAGCGATCGCAACTTTAACACTCAGCGGTCTAGTCCTGGGAATGCGACATCTAGGGGGGCTAGAACCACTCGAAATACTGGCTTTTGACCAAATGATGCGCCTTCGCCCTGATTTAGGACAAGATCCGCGCCTGCTTGTTGTTGCCATAACAGAGCAAGACATCCGGCGTCAGAAGCGACCGATTCAATCCGACCTAGTTGTGGCACAGTTGTTGAAAAAATTACAACAATATCAGCCCAGAGTAATAGGCTTAGATTTGTATCGCGATATCCCCTTCGAGCCTGGTCGTAGGGAACTGATAGCTGAACTACAGCAACCTAATGTAATTGCGATTAGAAACATCGACGACATTTATGGAACGCCAGCGCCCCCTGAAATAACAGCAGAAAGGGTTGGTTTTAACGATTTTCCGATCGATCCAGATAGCATACTGCGTCGCAATACCTTGTTTGCTGAAACTGGCAATAATAGTGTGCTTTTTTCTTTTTCCCTACAACTGGCTCTAGCTTATTTGCAGGGTGAGGGGATATCACCCCAAGCATCTGAAATTAATAATTATCTTCAACTGAACAAGGCGGTGTTTGTACCCTTAAAAGACAATCCCGGCCCGTATAAAACAAACTATGGCGGCTATGAGGTAATGCTAAATTACCGAGGAGTCGATGTAGCGCGGCAAGTAACCCTCTCGCAAGTTTTGGATGGCAAGATCGAGCCGCAATGGGTGAAAGACAAAATAGTGCTAATTGGCAGCACCGCGCCTAGCCTCAAAGACAATTTCACCACCCCCTACAGTCCAAGATTGAAGCAAAACTACAAGATGGCTGGGGTAATTGTTCACGCCCAGATGGTGAGCCAATTATTAGATGCAGCTAAAGGCGATCGCCCTCTGTTCTGGTTCTGGCCAGAATGGGCACAAAAGTTGTGGATTGTAGGATGGGTGTTTGTTGCAGGCATTCTAGCTTGGTGGCTCCGTCATCCCTTAGTGTTGAGTCTGGGTATTGGCGTAAGCGTAGTTATTTTGTTTGGAACCTGTTTCTATTTGTTTAGCCAACAAGGATGGATACCGCTGTCGGCTCCAGCGCTGGGATTTCTCCTGACTACCGGACTTGTTATCACCTACCGATCCTATGAAGCACAGCAACAGCAACAGATGGTGATGAAGTTGTTGGGTCAAAACACTTCACCAGAAATCGCGATCGCTCTGTGGAAAGGACGCTCTAGCCTGCTCAAGTCGGGCAAGCTCCCAGGGGTAAAGCTGACTGCTACTATGATGTTCACCGACCTCAGAAACTTCAGCACCATCTCTGAACAAATGCCGCCGGAAGCTTTGCTGGAGTTTTTGAATGAATTGCTGGATGTCATCACCCATGAAGTGCTGATTCGTCAGGGCGTTATCAACAAGTTTACTGGTGATGGAGTAATGGCCGCCTTTGGCGTTCCCATAGATATCGCCCACAAGCCAGATGAAATATCAAAGGACGCCCAGAGAGCTGTGGATTGTGCCTTGGCTATGAGCGAGGCTCTTAAAAAACTCAACGTCATGTGGCAGAGTCGCGGGTTGCAGCCGATCCAAATGCGGGTGGGGATTTATACTGGCCAAGTTGTCGTTGGCAGTTTGGGAGGCAAAGACCGCTTGGAATATGGCATCATCGGCGACAGCGTTAACATTGCCTCGCGCCTGGAAAGTTCCGCGAAAGAGCGCCAACCCAGCCATTGTCGCATACTCATCGGCCACGAAACTTTAGTTCACCTTGAGGATCAATTTGTTGTTGAATCTTGGGGGGCGATGGAACTTAAAGGTAAAAACCAAATGGTCGATGTCTATCTTGTAATGGATAGAAAGCCACAAGGGGAGAAAGGAGAGTATTGAGTTTTGTAGAGACGCGATGAATCGCGTCTGAGTTGGAAATTCATAACAAGTAACTATAGGCTTTATATCCACTTAGTAACTCTTGTCAATACTAAGTTACTAAAATTTATTAACTAACCTTACGTTATTAACAGATAAGTCACAAATCGTTAAGTTTATCGCTCCATGTCAGCAGTAAGCTTAACAATAGAAAGCTCAGTTTATAGCTTTTTGGGTTGCCATAAGTTGTAATTCTGGAATCGTCAATATTAATAGCAGGATTTAACGATTCTTATGGCTACAAAGCCGAGCTTTTACTTTGCGATAGGGAGGTAATTAGATGATTGAAAAAATTTTGATAGCGGTTGCTGGACTGGGAAAGTGTGAAGAGATGCTCAAGCAGTTGATGGAAATTCCTTCCATTCAACGGGCAAAAGTAACTGTTTTGCATGTTGTGCCAAACCAAGTCACCGCCGATGCTATGTCCGCCAAGCTGGAAGAGGGTGGCAAAATTTTAGCAAACGCGATCCAGTATTTAAACTTAGATCCTGCGAAAGTAGAAGCCAGACTAAAACAGGGCGATCCTAAAGCTACTGTCTGCCAAGTTGCTGATGAAGAACAATCTGACTTGATTATTATGGGTTCGCGGGGGCTGAAGCGCCTGGAATCGATTTTAGAGAACTCAGTTAGCCAGTACGTTTTCCAGCTTACGTCTCGTCCGATGTTGTTGGTTAAAGATGATATTTACGTCAAAAAAATCAACCGCGTTATGGTGGCGATTGATGGTTCAGAGTCGTCGAAACAGTGTTTAAATTTGGCTTTGTTCTTGCTGCGAGATATTAAAGGCTCGCAGTTGGTTCTGGCTCACGTCAACAAGGCTAGGACAAGCTTTGAGTCAACAACCAACCCCGAACAAGATCCAGTACTCGCACCAGCGCTCGCAGATGCAAAAAAACTGGGCATTTCTTACAAGTGCGTTACGGGTAGCGGTAAGGCAGGGCCAGAAATATGCCGCTTGGCAGAAGACTTGAATGTTGACCTGTTAATGTTGGGTTCCCCAGAGCGTCGTCCCTCTATTGCTAGAGCTTTGCCCGATTTGGATCGCTTGCTGGGAAATTCTCTATCAGACTACGTGCGGGTTTACTCTAAGTGTCCCGTGCTGTTAGGACGCACGATAAGTGCTTAATTTTGAATTTTGGATTATAAATCTAAAATTTTCCATTAAGCTTGTTGAGTGTTGACGGCTGAGTGCTGAAAGTAAAAAATACCCCCTGCGATCTCCCCAAGGGGAGATCGCAGGGGTTTGTTTGATGCAGATTATTCAGACTTTTTGCCACTTTCGCGGCTAGCAGTTTGGATGTACAGAATCAATAGAAAAACAGTGGGAACCAGCACAAAGAGAATGCTGGCAATAAAACCTAGATCATTAACTTGCATTGCTAAGTGCCTTCATCTCATTTCAAGTCAACAAACATTAGAATATCACTTACTTATGACACAATAGCGGTTCCCCAGCGAGGAGCGATTCGCCCATACTATTACGACAGCGAGGCGCAAAGCCTTGGGCTTCGCGAGGAGACCGAGGGTGGACTAAGGCTTGGTCTTAACGCTGATTGGCCCATTGACTAAAGTTTGACAGGCTAAACGGTAATTTTCCGGCTTTTTCTTGAGCTTTCGCTGTTCAAAGTCAGTTTTAGGCGATAAATTGTCGATCCCTTCAACAATCTCGACTATGCAGGTGGCGCATTGACCGTAGCCGCCACAGTTCATCATCTTTCCCCTGAAGGTGTAGATATCGATGCCGTTCTGGACGGCTTTCTCTCTTAAGTTTGCTCCATCAGCGGCAATAACTTCGCTTTTTTCTTTGATAAATGTAATGTTAGCCATCGCCTGCTTTCCTCAAACGGGTATATTAAGAATTATTAATTAAAGTGTAACGTTTGCAAACATAAATTTAAGGTGGGAAGTTCGTTGGCTAGCAAAGAGGGCGATCGTGGGTGGCGATCGCTGATTGAACTTCTAGGGATATGAGATAGCGATTATTAGCAAAAGTGGCTTAAAGCGCGATCGCGCCCCAATGCTCTGAGATTTTGCATTTACTCTCGCCAGAGCAACCAGGTCTAAATCAAGTCGGGTATCTGATTTTATCCAGAGGGGTTCGCAGGTTCGCACGAGATATCTAGCATCAGAGTCAGAAGGCTTCTGCTCTTAAAAGGCAATGGCAACGCTTTAACAACTTCACAGCGATCGCCCATTCCTCTATTTTATGGGAAACTTTTCCCAAAGCAACTCATTCTGATAAGCAATCTTTCATCGGTTAAGGAAAACATTTATACCCATAAATGTTTTCCTTAACCGTAATACAAAAATACAAACTCAAAGATATGACAGTGAAAGTACGCTGGCTTTTACCCAGTTTAATTAGTGTTTTACTGCTTTCCTCTCCTGCTAAGGCAGCTAATTTAGCATATTGGCACTTTAATGCCAATCAGAATCAGCTTGACTTGACAACAGATGAGGGAGTTCAACCCAGCGTTCAAATGATCGTTAACCCTACTCGTTTAGTTATAGATCTGCCGGGAATTACCCTACAGCAGGCTAAAACCATTCATCAAAAAATAGGGCCAGTTATTCAGGAGATCCGGGTAGGACAGGTTGACGATGGAACCACGCGGATGGTGATAGAATTAGCCCCCAATTACACCTTAGATCCGGCAAAAATCTTAGTAAAGGGGCAATCTCCCAATCGCTGGACTGTCAATTTACCAAACCCCGAAAGAATTCCACCTGATTACCGACAGCAACCAGGGGGGACGAGTGAAGAAATAGCTTCTACCCCAGTAATGGTTCCAAAACCCACAGCAGCAGCCAATACATTTGCTGGTGTGGTTCCTAAAGGTAGAGAAATGCTTGAAATCAAGCCTCAAATTCAAGCGTTAAGAGACAAGTACAAATCGCTGACTTCTGGAATGTTTTTCCTGGATTTAGATACAGGAAACTATCTGGATATTAGCGGCGATCGCGTATTTCCGGCAGCCAGTACCATCAAATTACCAATCCTCGTCGCCTTTTTTCAGGATGTAGACGCGGGAAAAGTCAGTTTGAATGAAACATTAGTGATGCGCCGCAGTTTGATGACTGGAGGTTCCGGAAGCATGCAGTATAAAACGGCGGGAACTAAATTTGGCATCAGCGAAACAGTCGCCAAGATGATTACCATCAGCGACAACACAGCAACCAACATGATTATTGACCGTTTAGGGGGAATCTCTAAACTAAATCAACGTTTTCGCAGTTGGGGGCTAAAGGATACAGTAATTAACAATATGCTCGCCGATCTAAGCGGCACTAATAAGACAAGTTCTAAAGACTTGGTGCGCTTGTTAGCATTGCTAGCTAATAAGCAGCTAGTTTCTCAAAATAGCAACGATCGGATAATAGATTTACTACACCGCACGACCATTAAAACTCTGCTTCCATCGGGTTTAGGACCAGGAGCAGATATTGCAGATAAAACGGGGGATATTGGTTTTTTAGTTGGGGATGCGGGGATTATTACTATGCCGAGTGGCAAGCGTTATTTGGCAGGTATTTTTGTCCGACGCCCTTACAGATCTCCACAAGCTAGGGAGTTTGTTCGTCAGGTTTCCGGGCTAGTTTACAATTACCTGAATCAACCGAACCAACAATCAACTGTGAATTCTTCAAAGTTGCCTTCAGGTGCGGGTTTGTAAGTCAAGTAGTTATCGCTCGATAAAATTAGCGCAACGGTAAGCGGAGGGTAAAAGTGCTGCCGTTGCCTAATTGGCTTTGTACTTGCAGGCTACCGCCGTGAGCCAAAGCGATCGCTTGGGCAATAGGCAAGCCTAATCCAGAGCCTCCCGTATGGCGAGAGCGATCGCTATTTACTCGATAGAAACGATCGAATATCCGCGTCTGCTCCTCAACAGCAATACCAACGCCAGTATCGACAATTTGGATCAAAGCTTGGTGACTGCTGCTATCTAAAATAACCTTTACTTTACCGCCAGCAGGCGTGTAGTGAATGGCGTTAACAATTAAGTTAGAAACTAGACGATAAAGCTGTTCCTCGTTACCAGTGACATACACTGGTTTTGCCACTCGGATATCAGTTGTCAGCATCACATTACCTGCGATCGCTAGAGCCGCAAATTCTTCAACTAAGTCGCTGACGATATCATTTAAGCAACAAGAAAGCCGCGTTAATGGCAGAGTTTGCCGATCCATGCGAGCTAGTAGCAGTAAATCTTGGACAAGTTGAGACAAGCGGCGAGTTTGACGCTCCATAACTGCCAGTATTTCCTTACCTTCATGCTCTGGCAAGCGATCGCTTCTTCGTGCCGATTCTACAGTTGCTTGAATTGCGGCTAAGGGAGTACGCAATTCGTGAGCAGCATCAGCAGTGAATTGCTGCATTTGTGCATAAGCTCCATAAACTGGTTGCATTGCTCTAGCAGCTAACCACCAACTAGCACCACCTACTAATAGCATTGCTATCGGCAATCCTAATAACAGAATTAATCTGAGGGCAGCCATATAGTCGTCGAAATCTTGCAGACTTCGCCCGACTTGGATGTATCCCCATTCTTGATTATCCCTGGTATGCAGCGATAGGGAAATTTGTTGATAGCGAGCGCCTTTAAAAAGGCAAAAGCGTTCCCAGGCAGAGCCTGGAAACGAGGGCAAAAGGCAAAAATTAGCACTTTTTTCCCGCTCGGCTTTTTCAGGTTGTAAACCTGCTTTGGCTATTATTTTCCCTGAACGATTTAACAAACGAACATAATAATCGCCTTGATGAATTGCGCCTAAAACGTGGCGCGGCTGCGTGATTGTTGTTACACAGTTTGTGTCAACTAAACAGAGATCGGGTAATAGTTGCTGGGTAGCTGGTTCGAGTCGCGAGGGGTACTTGAGAGTGGGTTCAATGCTGTCGTGGAGAGTTCCGGCGACAGATTCCAATTCTCGGTTAAGAGCAACCCAATGGGCATGAGCGATCGCCTCATACAAACCAATTGCACATAGGCTGAGAATCAGGCTCATAACGCCAGTGTACCAGCCTGCTAATCGCCACTGAGTTAGGTTAAAAAGTTTATTTTGATTCACGATTCGGCTGGAGACGATATCCAATACCGTAGACAGTTTCTATCAAGCGATCGCACCCTTTTTCTTCCAGTTTGCGCCGCAACAAACGCATTTGAGCAGCTACCACATTACTTAAAGGTTCTGCCCCCAATTCCCAGAGTTGATCGATAAGTTGGTCGCGAGTAATAATTTGATTGGGACGCTTTAGGAAATATTCTAATAGTTGAAATTCCTTATTGGTCAGCGAAATAAATTGGCGATCGTCAGTGGAATTTTCACAATAAAGTGTTCTCGTGCCGTAATCTAAACTAAGGTTTCCTACTTGGAGTTGCTGGGGTTGGAGTTGGGGCGATCGCCGCTGCAATGCCCGCAACCTTGCTAACAATTCTTCCATGCCAAACGGCTTCACTAAATAATCATCCGCGCCAGCATCCAACCCAGCAATTTTATCTTCCATGCTGTCTTTTGCAGTTAGCATCAAGACTGGCAAAGGATTCTTCTTAGTTCGCAGCCGCTTACACAATTCTAAACCTGACAATCCTGGCAGCAACCAGTCGAAGATAGCCAGAGTGTATTGCGTTGGCGGGTTTTCTAAATAGTCCCACGCTAGAGAACCATCTACAACCCAGTCAACTACATAAGCTTCTTGATTCAGAGTCCGCTTAATAGCAGCACCCAAATCTGGCTCATCTTCAACTAACAGGATTCTCATTTCTTTTTGTCGTTTTTATCGTTACTAGGCTCCAGCCTGTTAACGCCTAACTAGAGGCTCTACCTCTATTAGCTTAGAGCCTAAGAAGGTTATTTATACCAAGCTTGCTGCCATTGCTGCATTTGCTTAATTTCAGCATTTTGGCTATCAATAATTAACTTTGCCAAGTTGCGAATTTCAGGTTTATCGGCAGAGTCAACCACCTTTTCAGCCATCGTTACAGCACTTTGGTGATGAGGAATCATTTGCTTAATAAATTCCCGATCAAAATCAGCCGCATTTTTCAGCGCTTGCATATCCATCCCCATCATTTCCATACTCATACTGTCTTGGTGGTGCATCGAATGATCCATGCCCATACCACCAGATGAAGCAGAAATATCTTTGCCGTACCACTGTTTGTACCAAGTTTGCATCTGCTGAATTTCTTTATTTTGGTCTTTTTTGATGGCTTCAGCCAGTTTTTTGATTTCAGGCCGTTTAGCCTTTTGAAAGGCCATATCAGCCATTTCCACTGCCCCTTGATGGTGGGGAATCATCATTTCGATAAATTGGCGATCGCTCTGCGTAGTTGTGTTTGCTTTAGTAGAGGTTGCAGGAGTGGTTTCCGCTGGAGTAATCTGCTTCAGATTTTGCTCGGCGGATGATGTGCCGCAGCTTATTAGACCCCCGGCGATCGCGCCGAAAGCAACTAAACGGACAACCTTGTAAACTATGTGCTTTTTGTCCATGATATTCTTTCCTTATTTATCGTTTGAAAGTAAAACGACCGTTCACCTTTTCACCTTTGATATCAGACAAAACAGCTACTTTATACTCACCCGCTGTTTTATCCGGTAGTACAGCAGCGTAGTGTTTACCCGGCGCATCATAGGTAAGGTTCAACGTCTTTTGCTCTCCCGTAGGCGACTGAACTTGAGCAGTTACCTTAGCATCAGGTATTGCTTCGTGGTTGTCACCTTTTTGAAGATAAAAATCTATGTGAGTTCCGTTATCTTCCTTAAGAGTGACTAACTCTAAATGATAATTCCCTGACTCAATAACCTGACCACCTTGATTTTTGTTTGAGTGTCCTGTTTTAGTAGCTTGAGTCTCTCCGTTATTGGTGGTTTGGGCAGGTTTATTCGCTGCTACTTCTGGCGAAGCAGCAGGGCTGTTGCTGGGATTAGTTGCTTGATTTTCATTGCTACAAGCTCCCCAAATAATTAATCCCACACTACTGAGAATTAACAATCCAGACTTTAGTAGTTTCATAATTTTCCTATTTTTACTTTCCTCTGTGTTCTTTCTTCTTCCTAGCCCGGCATTACCCACCATTAGGGAGTTTGGTAGGCATTGTCCACCCTACTTTCATGGGTAGTATTTTTAGGGATCAAAATCTTCCCAAACTGAGCATATAAAGCCGGAAGAACTAACAGCGTTAGCCCCGTAGAAGTAAATAATCCTCCTAACACTACAACTGCCAAGGGTTGTAGAATTTCCTTACCCGCTCCACCTCCTATAACCAGTGGTGCTAAACCCAAAGCCGAGGTGAAAGCTGTCATCAAAATTGCGTTAAGTCGTTCCATAGATCCTTGAATTATCACTTCTTGGAAAGGCATTCCAGCCGCAAATTTAGTATTGTAATTGTCAACCAATAACAAACCGTTGCGAGTAGCTACTCCAAATAAAGTAATAAAGCCAACCAGAGAAGCGACCGAAATAATGCCGCCAGTAAGAGCAACTGCTATCACTCCTCCTACCAACGACAAGGGCAAATTAACCATAATCATCGCGGTTGAGGCGATAGATTTTACAGAAAAATACATCAAAACCGTAATAACAACAAATGATATAGCAGTGAATATTATGATGTTCTGAGTGGCTCGTTGTTCCGATTCAAATTGCCCGCCGTATTGGATAAAGTAACCAGGGGGTAATTGCACCTGTTGCTTAACTTTTGCGCTAATTTCATCAACTACGGAGCGCAAATCTCGTCCGTTAGCATTCGAGGAAACAACTATCAAGCGGGAAACATTCTCGCGGTTGATGGTATTTGGCCCCGTACCATAGTCGATTTTAGCAACTTGAGCTAAGGGAATCTTTTGATTAGTTGGAGTATCGACTAATAAATTGCTGATAGTATCTAAGTTGCGGCGGGCATCTTCTTGTAACCACACAACTAGATCGAATGTTTGTTGTTGTTCCAATACTTGAGATACCACTCGTCCATTTAAAGCAATTTCAATTGTTTCGGCAAGTGAGTCTACAGTTAAGCCATAACGAGCAGCTTGTTGGCGGTCGAATTTAATTTGTATTTGTTTGATTGGCAGTTGTGGTTCTAGTTGTAAATCTACGACACCTCCAACAGTTTTCATAATGTCTTCGACTTGTCTGCCAATAGTGCGGAGTTGTTCTAAATCAGGGCCGAATATTTTGACAGCGATCGCGCTTCTCACTCCCGACAAAACTTCATCCATTCTGTGAGAAATAAATCCCCCAATATTAGGCGCAACTCCTGGTAATTTTGCAAATTCCTCTCGCAGTTTTTCAATACTTCCAGAACGGTCTTTTATCCCTTTTTCACTTAGTTCTACATCTAAGTGTGCCAAGTTGACACCCGCCGCATCAGCATCGCCAGGGGCGCGTCCCGATCGTAACTGGATAAAATCAAATCGGGGGTCATCTTTAAGCGCATCTTGCATAGCAAAACCAGCGCGATTAGTAGCTTCTAGAGATACACCAGGATAGAGAGTTAGAGTATTGACGAGCGATCGCTCTTGAAACTCCGGGAGAAAAACTCTTCCCAACGAAGGTAAAATCACAATTGCCGCTACTAAACTCGCAGCAGCTATCAGCACAATCAGCTTAGAACCACGCATCGAAAATATTAAAAATGGCCGATAAAGCCCCTTAAAAAATCTCGCTACAAAAGGTTCTTTTTCTGGCAACCGACCGTGAGGCAATAAAATAGCACACAAAGCCGGAGTTACTGTCAGTGCTGTGACGCTAGAAGCCAAAACTGCTACTAAATAAGCAACGCCCATCGGTGTAAAAATTCTACCTTCCACACCAGCTAGAGCAAAAATTGGCGAGAAGACTACAACTGTAATTAAAGTAGCTCCAAACAGAGAATCGCGCACCTCCTGACAGCCTTCAAAGACAACTTCTAACGCTGGCTTTGGGTTGCCAGAAACTTTATTTTCCCGCAGGGAACGATAGACATTTTCGGCATCAACAATAGCATCATCGACCGCTGAACCAATTGCTACTGCTAAACCTCCCAAAGTCATAGTATTTAGTCCCTGTCCCAGCCAATTTAGCGCCAGCAATCCTAACAGCAAAGATAGGGGAAGTGCCGTGAGACTAACTACAAGGGTGCGCCAGTCCATCAAAAACGGAATAAGTATTATGGCAACAATAATGCTGCCTTCTACTAGCGCTTCTCTAACATTTTCAATCGAAGCATCGATAAAATCTTCCTGGCGGAAAGTAACCTGTACTTTTACATCTTTTGGCAAGCCAAGTTTAACCTCTTGCATTGCCGCTTCAATGGCACGGGTGACAGTTGGAGTATCGGCAAGAGGCTGTTTATTTAGCATTAAAACAATTGCTTGTTTACCATTCAAACTGGCATCACCGCGCTTGAGCGCAGCACCAATTTTGACATCAGCAATATCACCTAGTTTTATAGGCGTACCGTTGCGAGAAGTAATTACCGATTGCTGCAAGTCTTCAATCGATGTAACCCGCCCAACTCCTCGAATTAATAACTCTTGGTCTGGATTAATCAAAAATCCACCAGGAGCGTTGACATTGGCTTTCTCGGCAGCTTCAGTAACATCCTGCAAAGATACATCAAAAGCTTTCAACTTGGCTGGATCGACTAATACTTGATATTGGCGGACATCCCCGCCATACGCGATCGCCTGGGACACTCCAGGAACAGCCAAAACACGATTTGTTACTTGCCAATCCACAATCCGCCGCACTTCCATTAAAGAAGTTGTTTCCGATGTAAAAGCATATTGCAATACAGTCCCAATAGGTGAACTGATGGGAGAAATTTGCGGCGAATCTACACCCTCAGGCAGCTTCTCTTGCGCTTGCTGCAATCTTTCTGTCACCAATTGTCGTGCTTGATAAATATCAGTTTCCCAGTTAAAGATAACTTTGACAACTGATAATCCTACTGCGGATGCCGAGCGTACTGTTGTAACACCAGGAGTGCCATTAATTGCACTTTCAATAGGTAAAGTGACTAGAGATTCTACTTCCTCTGGCGCTAATCCTGATGCTTCAGTTTGAATTTCTACTTGGGGTGGCGCAAACGGGGGAAATACATCCAGCGGCATTTGCGACGCCACCCGAAATATCCAAACCGTAACCAGAATTGCAGCTAGAATAACTAGCCAGCGTTGTGCAATTGACCACTTGATGAAGGCACTGAGCATTTTACTTGTCAGTTGTTATCCTGAAAATACCCTTTTAAATAATTTCACAAAAAAATGAAATTAGGATGAAATTTGATAGCATCAGATATTAAATCTGGCGATCGCTCTTTTAAACCTTTGGCGTTGGTTGATGAGAATTAGACTCTTGTTTGTCCTGAATTAGAGGAATTGAAAAATCAACTAAGCTGGGTGTTGATGGCTGATAGGTTACTTTTTTTGAGCGACGACCTAACCAAAAAGCACCAGATGCGATCGCTCCCCCTGCGGGCAACATCCACCACAAAGGAATAAAATTTTGAATTTTAGATTGTGGATTTTGAATTGAAGAATCTGGCTTTTCTGTTTTGGTTTCTTTAGCTTTGCTATCACCGCGTAAAGATTGAGCATAAAGTTGAATTGCTCCTTGGGTGACTACTTTATCCCCATCAAATAAACCACTTTTAATTTCAACAACATCTCCAGCTATTTGGCCTAATTTCACATCAACAGACTCGAAAGCTGTACCATTTTGAACATAAACAACTTGCTTACCATTTGCTTCCACCACCGCTGAAGTAGGAATTGCCACAACAGGTGTCGCTGTTTTATCGGTCACTACCTCCAATTCAGCAAACATCCCCGGCTTTAACACACCGACAGAGTTATCTAATTCTGCCTTTACTGGCACAACCCGCGTTTCCCCTTCCACTACCGACCCAATTAAAGTAATCTTTCCCTCAAAAGTGCGGTTGGGTAAACTCGCAACTTTAACTCGAACTTGCTGGCCCTTTTTCACCTTGTCCAAGTCTTTTTCATAAATATTAGCCGTTGCAAAAACCTTACTATCATTCAAAATAGTCATCAACGGTTTAGTAGCTGCTTCAACCGATTGACCCGGCGTAACTTCTCTATCTGCAACCGTCCCCGAAATAGGAGCAACAACAGTAACAAGACCCTTAGAATTCGCAACACTTCCTAACTGTTGCAGTCGAGTTTCATAACCAGTACTACTCAACCGAATGCGCGATTTTGCAACATCAACCGCTGATTGAGCGCGTTTGAGTTCAGCTTCAGCTTCGACAACTTCCCGGCGGCTGTTTGCCTTAGTAACTTGCGCCTGTACTTCTGCAACTTTACCTTCCGATTCCCGCATTTCTCTTAGTGGCAAATCTACCTCGGCGCGTCTGACTTCTGTTTCCGCATCGAGAACATTGCGGCGGCTGTTTGCCTTGGCTAATTCGGATTTTGCTTGTGCTAAATGAGCTTGCGATTCCAACATCTGCCGTCGTGGAATAGCTCCCTTATCCGCCAAGTCCTTATCTCGGTCATACTGTTCCTGCGCGACTGCCAGTTCCGTTTTGGCTTGCGCTATATCTGCTTCCGATATTTTTAGCTGCCGCTGATAGTTTTCTTTGGCAATTTTTAAGATTTCTTTACGTTCTACTAAAGATTTGTCTCGTTCATACTGTGCCCTTGCTGCTGTTAGTTGAATTTTGGCTTGTGCTATCTCAGCGGCGGCTATCTGCGAATATTTATCATAGTTTTGTTGTGCTAACTTTAAATCAGCTTCAGCTTTTTGCAAATCTGCCTCAGCTTCAGCCCGTTTTTGCGCTGATTCTACGCGCAATTGTGCTAGTTCCGCACTTGATAAAACGGCTACTGTTTTACCCTTGGCTACCACTTCACCCGGTTTCACCAATAATTCGACTACGGTGCCGTTGATGGGAGCAGTCACCTCTACTTTTTGGTTGGGCAAAGTTTCAATTTGTCCTGTAGTTTTAATACCAACTGCTAGCTGCTTTTGGGTGACAGGTTCAACTTTAATTCCTAACCTTTTTGCTGTTTCTGCATCAACTTGAATAGCACCGGGAGCCTGAGTTGCTTCGCTTGCTCCGTGAAATTCATCTCCATGTCCAGCGTGTGCTAAAACAACTGTCGGAGCAGTTATTAATACTAAACTGAGTATTCCACTAGATAAGCTATGAATATAAGTGTGGGCTAGGTGGTGCGATCGCATAATTACAAAATTCTCTGCAATTTATCCCTACACTTGCACACAAAAATGAAATTGCCGTGAAATCTAGCGATCGCCAACCACACTCACAATATGTGGAGTACGCTTTGCCCAACTCTTCAAAAAACCTTACCTCCGATAGATGCAAGCTAAAATGGCAGGGCTAAGTCCATCTCTAAACCCTCGTTGCCGCGATCGCTATGAACGACCAACAACGTGCCTTAGAAATCCTCCAGCGCCTCAAACCGCTCTATTCAGATTCCCCGTGTCCCCTCAACTACGAAACCCCCGTGCAACTCTTGCTAGCCGTTATCATGGCGGCTCAATGTACAGATGAGCGCGTAAATCAAGTTACAGCAGAACTTTATAGCAAATTTCCAGATGCAGCCGCGATCGCCAGCGCTGACCCAGCCGAGTTAGAAACCATCTTGCGCCCGCTAAGTTTTTTTCGCAACAAGACAAAAAACATCCAAGCCACCAGTAAAATGCTGGTAGAGCAGTTTGACGGCCTGGTACCGCAAGATATAAACCAGTTAGTCAAGCTACCAGGGGTTGCCCGCAAGACAGCGACAATGGTGCTGCATTACGCTTATGGCATTGATGCCGGGATTACCGTAGATACCCATGTCAAGCGCCTAAGTTCCCGGATGGGATTTACCCAACAAACAGACCTCGACAAAATTGAAAAAGACCTGATGCCCCTATTACCGCAGTCAGAATGGGGAAATTGTTTCGTTTTCTTGACATATCACGGGCGGAATGTTTGCAATGCTAAAAAACCTGGATGCAGCACTTGTACCGTGGCAGACTTGTGCCCCGCTGCCGTCAAATAGGTTAACAGACTAAGTTTGGTGGCGATCGCGGGGTAATGGGCTAGCGCGATCGCTCTAGACAAATTTGTCTTCCTTGAGTCGTATGCAAAAAATTGCATCATCCCCCGCAATAGGTAATTCTTCACTAAAAATGCAGCCCAAGCCAAACCAAAAAAAGTCAAGCCCAACCAGCAAAAATCGCGGTGTAATACAGAACTGGATGATATCATTGCGATGAAATCAGAGAAATTAAAGGGCAATTAAATATGGCGAAAGCACCTGTTTCTCCCGTGGTGCTAGTCATCTTAGACGGCTGGGGCTACCGCGAAGAAACCGAGGGAAACGCGGTTGCAGCCGCAAAAACCCCGGTAATGAAGAGCCTTTGGGCAGCATATCCCCACACCCTGATCCGCACCTCTGGCAAAGCTGTAGGGTTGCCAGAAGGCCAAATGGGCAACTCAGAAGTGGGCCACCTGAACATAGGTGCAGGGCGGGTTGTACCGCAAGAATTAGTCCGCATCTCAGACGCCGTAGAAGACGGATCCATCCATCTGAACCCCGCGATCGCGCAAGTCTGCCAGGAAGTCAAGAGTAACGGCGGCAAGCTTCACCTAATCGGGCTTTGCTCTGAAGGCGGCGTGCATTCTCACTTAGGCCATCTAATAGGATTGCTAGAGTTAGCTGCATCCCAAGAAATATCCAATGTTTGCATCCACGCGATCGCCGATGGACGAGATACCAGCCCCAAAGAGGGTGTCGAGGCACTTGGCAAGATTCAAGACTGCATTGACAAACTTGGCATCGGGCGCATTGTCACCGTCAGCGGTCGCTATTACGCGATGGATCGAGATAATCGCTGGGATCGCGTCAAACTTGCCTACGACGTAATGACGACTGATGGCCCGGGCACTGGTCAAGCAGCCGTAGAATTATTGAAGGCTTCCTACGCAGAAGGTATCACAGACGAGTTCGTCCAGCCCACCCGACTTGCCCCCGGTGCAGTCGAAGCCGGAGATGGAGTAATATTCTTTAACTTCCGCCCAGATAGGGCAAGGGAACTGACTCAAGCTTTCGTAAATTCAACCTTTAAAGGTTTTCCACGAGAACATATCGTTCCTCTGTCATTTGTCACGTTTACCCAATACGACCCCACGTTACCCGTCTTGGTGGCTTTTGAGCCTCAGAACTTGAATAATATTTTGGGGGAAGTAATATCTAAGCACGGCCTGCGACAGCTTCGCACTGCTGAAACAGAAAAATATGCCCACGTCACTTATTTCTTCAATGGTGGCTTAGAACACCCCTTTGAAGGAGAAGACCGGGAACTCGTTCCTAGTCCAATGGTTGCGACCTATGACATGGCACCAGCAATGTCCGCAGAAGCAGTGACGGATGGGGTAATTGCCGCGATTGAAAAACACATTTACTCGCTGGTTGTGATTAACTACGCCAACCCAGATATGGTTGGGCACACTGGGAAGATAGAACCCACAATTCAAGCCCTCGAAACAGTAGACCGATGTATGGGGCGTCTGCTAGAAAGCATTAATAAAGCTGGTGGCACGGCGATTATAATAGCCGATCACGGCAACGCAGAATCTATGCTGGATGACGAAGGCAACCCCTGGACGGCGCACACAACGAACCCCGTGCCATTTATCCTGGTAGAAGGCGAGGGATTAAAAATCCCCGGATATGGCACTGATGTAGCTTTGAGAACCGATGGCCGTCTGGCGGATATTGCGCCGACGATTCTAGACATTTTAAAGCTGCCGCAACCGCCTGAAATGACTGGGGTATCAATGATAATCCCAGCTGATTTTGAAATCAGAAAAAATCGCACCCCAGTGCGAGTTTCCCTATGATTGGGGAATAAGGAATGGGGGCTGGGGAGACGCGATAAATCGGTGTCTCTACAAGGACTCCGGAGTCCGGAGTCCGGACTCCAAATGCCCAATTACAAAGTACCAAGTACAAATTAGAAATTACCATGACTCTTGTTACCATCATCCAAGTAATCTGGACACTATCTGCTCTGCTCCTGGTTGTTTTAGTGTTGCTGCACAGTCCCAAAGGCGATGGTATTGGGGGCATTGGGGGTCAAGCGCAGATGTTTACCAGTACTAAAAGTGCAGAAACTGCTTTGAACCGAGTCACCTGGACATTGAGTGTTATTTTTATGGGCTTAACTGTAGTTTTAAGCGCGGGTTGGTTGCCAAAATAGAAGTTGGAGTTAGGAGTTAGGAGTTAGATGGGTTGGAAAGTTTAAAAGTAGAAAGGTGAAATATTTAGACCTCCAAAGATTTAAATTTTCAAGTCTCTACAAGACTCATAATTCTTATTCTTCTAACTCAAAACGTGCTAGGCAAAGCTGCGCTAATAAGACTCAAAACGTGCTAGGCACCGCTACGCTAACAAAACTATTGGCAGCGATCGCTACCTTTTTTTTGGTCGTTTTAACCCATTTTCATAACTTGGGTAATGGCGATGTTGCTATAGCCCAAAAGCCACCCCAATTATCTGAAACTGCCCTACCCGCCGCTCAAGTTCACCCTTTGCCGCCCTTTTTGTTGCAATGGCAAGATAAGACTAATAGCGGCGATTACTTTTCTGGGGTGAAGCAAACTTCGGTTGGCTATTTGGTTTGGTCTAAGTTTCCAGTTAAGGTTTACCTGGAACGACCAGTAGAGTTAGATTCAGCATCCTTTGAGGGACGAAAATTTCAGGAATGGGTAAAAGGCGTGTTGCAGGCGGTGCAGGAATGGAAGGTGTATTTGCCCCTAGAGGTGGTAGAGAAGCCTGAAATAGCGGATATTAGAATCGGGCGATCGCGCCCTCCCCTACAAGCATCTTTCAACCGCGAAACCAGAGAATTTCAAATTCCTCGCGCCCGTTCTGCCCAAACCCGCTATGAGTTTTACATTAGTCAACAAGGAATTTTATCTCATCGCTACAATATCCAGCTTAGTCCCGACCAAGTAGGCAATTACATCGCCGCCGCTGCACGTCACGAACTAGGTCACGCGCTGGGAATTTGGGGTCACAGCCCATTAGAAACAGACGCCTTATATTTTTCCCAGGTACGCAATCCTTCCCCAATTTCTCCCAGAGATATTAATACATTGAAGCGAGTTTACCAGCAACCAACTCGTCTAGGTTGGTCATTATCTAGCCCAAATCTTTAAATAGTTTTTTAACGCAAAGACTTATATAGACGGGGATTTATCGCGTCTTTCAATAGCGCTTTGCCCTTAGGTATTACTGGCTACCTGACAAATTACCAAGAGATGAGACTTATTTTTATTAGTTCCGAGATGGGCGAGTTCAAGCCCAGCTTGTGATAGTTCTTGCAGCAATTCAGGTAGTTCATAAGCATGATGTCTCCAAATAGTAATTTCTTCACCTTCAGAGATTTCAACTTTCTTATTTATCCCTTTAATATCAAACTCTATAGAGTAGTTATGATTTAATTTAATATTTGCAACTTTGCTGTCTGTTTCTACATCATACTTTCTCACTAATTCACAATCTTCTGCTTGAATACCAATTTTTTCTTTAATTCCTGCGTATACTCGATCTACATGATATTTAAAACCGCCTCTGGCTATTCCATCCCATTTGGCATTAGAACCACTTTCGCTAGTGAAAATCAGTAAATCGTTTTTACCCATGCTGTCTCTAAAGTTTTTGAGCGCCTGGGATCTATTCTTATGATTGCTAATTGTTACGCCTAAATGTAAAAATACGTTTGCTGTATTGGCAGTTTCAAGATTAGCCTCATGTTCTACTAATAGTTTATTCAAAGAATTATTTTCTACGTCAATGCTATAGCTACTAAATTTTGTTTTGGGAAACCACTTAGTAAAATTATCTCTAGATATGGCAAGCATCTCTTCGCTAATATCTACAGCAATATATTTATTAATTTTCCCTAGTTTTAATAATTTAGAAATAAATTCTTTAACAGGATATGAGTTGCCAGAACCTACATCTATAATATTTAATTGCTCAACTTCTTGGGTGAGGGAGTTAATAAAGCTAAAATTGTTCCTCAATAGGTCAATTTCCAGGTTGGATGAACGATACCATCTAGGAATAAGATGTTTTAAATAAAAGTTATTCCAGCTTGTCGCTCCTTTGCCTTTGTAAGAATATTTTAAAGGTATTTCTCGTTTTACTTCTAAGGCATGAATTATCTCTAAAACTTCTTCTTCAGAAAAGATAGAGTAAAATTCATCACTTGGGTGAACGTTGCGAGGGAGGGAAATATTAGATGAAGAGGAAGGTTGCGAATTTGCATGAAAATTTGTAGCCATTGTTCTTACTCCTTGGCTTTATTTGCCTTTGCTAAAACTTGATAGGTTTCAGATAAAGTACAAGTTTATCTTGGTTTTATGCAAGCATTATTTAAAATATTCAATTTCTTCTAGGGATTAGATTTTACAACCCAAAGGTATTAGCCTGCACGGGCAGGCTGTAGAGTAGGCGGATAATTGAGCAAGAGCGTATTTAATAACGCCGTCCGCTGAGGGGAACTTTTCGCTCCTGCAAAACTTCGGTGTAAAGCTTTTCTAACTGGCTGATATTGTTCCTGAGCGTGTAACGTTCTAAAACCCTCGCCCTTGCTTTTTGACCCAGCAAAGTTGTTAACTCTGAATGATCGCGAAAGACTGGTAAAAGCGTTCTTAGCTCCGTTACGACGCGCTGCGTCTTAATCACGACACCAGCGCCTTTCTCCAATACTTCACCATCGGCACCAGCATCAGTCGCGAGACAGGCTAGGCCACACGCCATCGCTTCTAATAAAGAAAGTGACAAGCCTTCGACCAGAGAAGGTAAAACAAATACATCAGAACCGCGCAGAATTTCGATGCGCCGCTGTTCGTCAGCCTCGACGCCCCACCAGATGATGCCATCTTCAGAGTTATAGATTGGTTCTAAAGATGGCCTTAATGGGCCGTCGCCAACAATGACTAACTTGCTGCCTTGACCCATATCGGACTGGTTCCAGCCTTTTAGCAGCGCTTCGATGTTTTTCTCTGTTGAAATCCGCCCCAGGTATACGAAGACGCGCTGGGCTTTCAACTTAGATTTTAAGTTAGAAGGGCCGGGAGAATATTTTTGGACATCGACTCCGTTGGGAATTACGGCGATTTTTGCCTTCGGAACGCCGAGTCGTGCGAGTAAATCGCGCTGAACTTGAGAAAAGATAATTGTCCGGTCGTAGTTAGCCAAAAAAGGAGCGTACAACTGATACGCAAGAAGTTGCGTTCCCGATTTGAGATTGCGTCGCTTGGTATCAAATTGGGCGTGGAAGGTAGCAACTAGGGGGATATTCAGTTCCTCGCAAATCTCCGGCAGCAGGAAGTCTAGAGGAGAGAGTGTGAGGGAAGCGTGTACTACGTCTGGCTTTAGCTTCTGGAGCGATCGCGCTAAGATTTTGCTCGATTTGAGCGTGGGAATCGTGTAAACCTGGGACTTGTAGAGGAAGGGCAGAGAGACTTCTTTGAACCCAGGCCACTGATCCTGATTAGGTTCTTCTTCTTCGTCGGCGAAGTGCAAAAAGCTGACTTGATAGCCTCGGTCTAACAGTGCATTGGTGACTTCTCTAGAGTATGTGACATTACCGCAAAAAGGTGATTTCTTTCCCAGCCAAGCGATATGCATTTTTTAAGAGTTTTAAATTTTGAATTGTGAGTTTTGAGGTTTGAGCGATGGAGTCAAAACTCATAATTCAAAACTCATCACTTTTCATTTCCTGTACGGGAAATATACCAGGTTAAGACCCCTCCTGCGATCGCAATCGCTGCTAAACCCAGAAATACTGTCTGCAACCCCAAAATTGTCTCGGCAACTCCTGCTAAGGCTAAAGGCAGACTCAGCGCTATATTAATGACGTTGTTCTGCAAGCCAAACACTTTCCCCCGCATTTGGTCTGGGGTTTCTGCCTGGATCGTTGTCTGCATCGGTACGGCCACCAAGGCGGCAAAAGTACCTAAACAGGTTGTCAACAGCAATGACAGCCACAGACTGTGAGTAAATATACCCAATCCGACCAGAGACGCTGCCATTCCCATAGAACCATAGAGGCTAAGCTGGGTATGGGAGAATTTTCTTCCTGCGTGGCCCACTATTGTAGCCCCGAAGGCCATGCCTAAACCGCCAGCGGCTAGTAAAAAGCCGAACTGGGAGGCTCTGATGCCAGGAAGCACTGTTGCCAGACGCACTGCCAGAACTGAAAGGGCGGCAAAGATGGAAAACAAAATTATTAGCTGGATCAGGGCATTGCGGACGTTTTTGTTGGAGCGCAGATAACTCACTCCGTCGCGCACGTCTTGCCAAACATGAGGAGATTCATGCTCGATGCTGGTGTTTTCGCCAGTTTTGATTAACAGCAACACCAGTCCGGCGATCGCGTAACTTCCGCCTACCACAAGTTCCTTGCCAATGTCAACCCCTAAACCAAAATTAGCGGCGATCGCGTCGGCAATTCCCAAAACTGGTTCGCCAACTGCAAAGCCCACAATTACCGATGCCATCATCGTCATCGTGTAAAGTGAGTTAGCCGACAGCAGATGTCGGGGTTCGACAATCAGGGGAATAGTTGCCTGCTCTGCGGGTGCAAAAAACTGTGTCAGGGTAGAAACTAAGAAAGTGATGCCTAGCAGAATGCAGAAACCGAGGGGCAGGGTTCCCAACGGTGCCCAACCCTGGGAAATCCACAGCAGGAAGGGCATAGCTAAAACTAACCCACCGCGCAGCAGATTGGTTGCCACCATCACCCACTTTTTCGGCCACCTGTCTACAAACACGCCAGCAAGGGAACCAAACACGACGGCTGGGATGGTGAAGGAAATCATTACGGCAGAAACCCAGCCGCTGATAGTCTGATCTTCAGACCCAAAGTGATTGGCAATTAGGGCGATCGCCAACACCAGATACACCTTATCTGCCAGTTGGGAGAATACCTGCCCGCCCCACAAGGCTAGGAAGTTACGGTTTTTTAATACCGGGGCAAAGCCACCTTCTGCAACAATTTCGCCGTTACCAGTTCCGCCGGAATCAGGCATTAGGGAATTGGCATCAGGGCTAGTTAGCTCATCTGCTTTCATTTCCCCGTTTGAGGTGACAGCAACTTTTGCCTGTTCCTCGTTTTCTGTTTCCGGGACTTCCAGACGATCCTCAGCGGCAGGAAATGATGTAGCGGGGTTGGCAACTGTATCGGCTGGGTGCGATCGCGAGCCTTTGTCTCCTTTTGCTGCATTGTTTGCTGGGTACACACCCTTATCCGCTACAGCTTTTAACGAGTGCGAGGCTCGCGTGCGGCTTCGTGCTTCCAAATCAGAATAAGATCGTTGAGTCATGGTTTATACGGAATTCAGCTGGGACGAGAAACAAGCATCCATCAACTCTGCCGAGCGAATCGACCGACCGATGTGATACTGGACGTACTGACGTAAGGTTTGCTCAACTGACACCCATGCAGCGTTTTCCGCCTTACTCCTTTCGATCTCGGATAGTTCGGCGAGCGACATTTGCTGAAGCAGCGCCAACTCGATAGCAGTTAGCTTGGTAGTCAGCTTCAGGGGTGTTTGTGGATGGGCATCGGTCGTGTAGCTAGTGGAATCAGACGAATTTTGGTTGCCAGACTTATTCGCCATACCTACCGCGATCGCGGCAGGGGGTTGCTTTACCCCCGCCCATTGGCTGGACAATGCTGCCAAACTGACGGTTCCACCAGCGGCGGAACTAAATCCCACTCGCCAATCGGGGTCTTTAAAGTTCGGCTTTAGCGTCTGCTGGGTGATGCAACAAACCTGAACCTGGGGCGCAAGTCCAAATGTGGCTAGAAGGTGAAAGACTGCATGGGACAAGTGGGCTAATACCAAGAATGCACCGCTACCGTCGCCCTTTGATGCGGGTAAACGCTCCAATCGGCTCAGATGTTCGTTTAACAAACAAAATAGTTCCTCCTGTGGCTGATCGCTCAAAGCTTGAGAAAGTACGAATTCAGCTAGATATTGCCCTGCTGAGAGTTTGCCCAAGTCTTTGCTTAAACCAGGGTAAGACTCCAAGGTTTCTGCCTGAGTTATTTTATCGAGCGATCGCCCTTTGGCAATCATTAGTTCATTAACCACAAATAACCCACTCCGGCCTCCCAGCGTTGATTTGTGCTTGCGTGCCCCCGGTGCTACCGCCCGGAGCAAGCCAAATTCTTTTGTCAAAATTGTCAGCAGTCGGTCAGACTCCCCCAGCGGCATGCTTTTGAGATTAATTCCAGTGGCTTTGTAAGTTCGACTCATAAATAGGGGGTTTGACAATGGGGACTGGTGAGTAGGGAAGAAGTAACTGGTGAGTGGCAAGACTATATCCCCAATCCTTAGTCCCCAATCCCCTTTTCTAGCCTATCGCGCTGCCGAATCAAGTCGGGACCGCGAGAAGTGCCTAAACGAGTGGCTCCTGCCAGAATTAACTCTATAGCTTGCTCGATAGTACGGATTCCCCCCGATGCTTTAATGCCCACTCGCTCTCGCGTGACTTCCTTCAAAAGTCCCACGTCTGCAATTGTGGCTCCTCCATACAGCCCTGTGCTGGTTTTTAAGAATGCTACTCCCGCCTCCATACATATTTCCGCAGCGAGTCGTTTTTCTGCATCTGTCAGCAGGGCGGTTTCCAAAATCGCCTTCACTGTTTGTCCTGTTGACTCGCAAATTTCCGCAATTTCGCGATGCAGCTCGTTTGTTTTCCCTGATTTCAATAAGCCCAAGTTGATGACTACATCTAGCTCAGTTGCGCCATTGTCGGCTGCTTCTTGCGCTTCATAGAGCTTAGACGCCTTCGTTGTTGCTCCGGAGGGAAATCCGATCACGGTACATACTTTTGGTGACTTGCCGTGAAGACGCTCAACTGCTAGTCGAACGTAGGCGGGATACACGCACACCGCCGCAAATTTAAACCTATCGGCTTCGTCGCACCACTGCTCTACTTGCTCTGGCGTAGCTGCTGGGTTCAGCAGAGCGTGATCGATGAACGGGGCAATATCAATATCTGGATAGTCTGCCGCCATTGCTTTTACTCACTCTCACCTATTGTTAAGTTTTATCAGAAAATTAAGAAAAGTTAAAGTAAGTTTACCGAACTTTCCCCAAATTAATCTTTAGCGGGGATCGCCACAAGCAGGGGATTGGGGTAATCCGTACTATGGCGATCGCATAACTTCGCTAGCAAGCTTTTACCTAGTAGCAATTGCCCTCGTTTGCCTTATCCGGAAAAAGTTATAGAGAAATTGTAGAATTTAAGGTGAAGTAATTCCCGAATTAGAGTTTAGCCAAATATTCTCTACTAAACGTGAGGCGATATGAAGACAGAAGACAAAACGCTGACTATAATAATCACTGTTTTTAGTTTAATTGGCGCTACGTTCTTTGGAATCGGCCTTTTTAGTTTTATTGATACACAAAAATTTATTAAAACTGCTGCTTCTACTGAGGGTGTTGTTTTTGAACTTAACCCAGTGCAGTCTAGAAAAAATAGAGGCTTTACTTATGCTCCCGTCGTAAAATTTCAAACCCCAGATGGTAAAAATATCCAGTTTCAATCAAGCACTTCCTCAAACCCACCTGAGTTTAGTGTTGGACAAACGGTTCCAGTCCTCTACAATCGCAGCAATCCGCAAGAAGCACAAGTAGATTCGTTTGTTCAGCTTTGGCTGCTACCTACGGTTTTTGGCGGTTTTGGCATAATTTTTATGGGAGTAGGACCAACGCTAATTGTAATTCCTCTCTTATCAAAGAAGAAGGAAAAATGGCTTCAGGAAAATGGTCAAAAAATTCAGACTAAGTTTAGCAATGTAGAATGGAATACTTCTCTGAAAGTAAACGGTCAGTCCCCTTACATAATCGTTTCTCAGTGGTGCGATCCAGCTGCTTATGAAGTTTATACCTTTAGAAGCCAAAACATTTGGTTTAACCCTGAAGAGTTTATTAAAAGTAGCGGTACAGATTTAATAGATGTATATGTCGATCCAAAGAATATGAAAAAGCACTATATGGATATATCTTTCCTGCCAAAATTGAATAATTAAAGTTATATAAAAGCTTGCTGGCGATCGCGGATTAGATGAAGTGCTAGTGCGCGATCGCCCATCGATTCAAATAGCATAATTTAAAATTTTTATAATTAAGTAAATCTTTACCAAACTGCCTTAATGTTAGTTTTTAGCCCGTTGTGGTGTTATTCCCGCTACAGGTGGGAATACTAACTACTGATATGTTAGAAAAACCCTGACTTGGCTATGTATATGAATAAACCTGACAACTTAAATCGTATCAATGGAAAATTGTGGGAACGGTTTTGGGCGATCGCGAAACCTTACTGGGTGTCAGAAGAAAAAAAAGGCGCGATCGCGCTTTTAGTAGTTTTAGTAGTTTTGAGGATAACTATCAGCAGACTTGATGTGTTCAAAATAGAGCTTTACAGCGACTATATGAACGCACTCTCTGAGAGAGACTCAGCTACATTTTATCGGCTATTATTCACCTACGGCGCTGTGTTGATATTTATCGCTCCCATATTAGTTAGCCGCAGATTTGTGAGAGATAAATTAGGGTTGTTTTGGCGGCGGTGGTTGACGAATCATTTTTTAGATAAATATTTCCGCGATCGCGCTTACTACGAAATTAACCAAACCGGACAAATTGACAACCCGGATCAGCGCATATCTGACGAAGTAAAAGCATTTACTAGAACATCTCTAGGTTTTTTATTAATTTTTATAGGCGAGTTTGTTGAACTAATTTCTTTTATAGATGTTTTGTGGCGAATTTCTATAAATTTGGTAATTGTAGCTCTTGGTTACGCGGGAGTAGGTACGGCGATCGCTGTTGTTGTGGGGAGGAAATTAATTCCGCTGAACTTTAAGCAACTCAAGTTAGAAGCAGATTTTCGTTATGGTTTAATTCACGTCCGCGACAATGCTGAATCAATAGCCTTTTACAGAGGAGAGGAGCAAGAGTCAGCACAAGTAAAGAGAAAATTTGATAAAGTATTCAATAATTTTACTAAACTGATTAATTGGCAGCGAAATTTAGAGTTCTTTACAACGGGATATAACTACGTTGATAACATCATCCCAGTCTTAATAATGTCCTATCCATATTTTGCGGGGGACATTAAGTTGGGAGTTATTCTAAAAGCAGTTATTGCTTTCCGTCATGTTTTGAGCGCGTTTTCGGTAATTGTGAATCAGTTTGACGATTTGAGCGCTTTTGCAGCAGGGGTGAATCGTTTAGAAACTTTTGAAGAAGCGTTGGTTGCGCCTGATGAAGCACGTCGAAACGGCGCTAATATTGATACAACTGAGGCTTCTCAGTTTGCTTTAGAACATATTACTTTGTCTACCCCGAACCGTGAAAAGACTTTAGTTCAAAATGTTTCAGCAACAGTGGAACCGGGGGAAGGGTTATTGATTATGGGACAAAGTGGATGCGGTAAGAGTTCTTTATTGAGGGCGATCGCGGGTTTGTGGAATTCTGGTACTGGGCGAGTTTTACGACCAAAATTAGAGGAAACATTATTTTTACCGCAGCGACCTTATATGATTTTGGGCACGTTGCGACAGCAGCTATTATATCCCCACACGAGTCGTGAAGTTGAGGAAAATAAGCTGCATGAAGTGTTAGTTATGGTAAATTTAGCAGACTTGCCGGAAAGAGTGGGCGGTTTTGATGCTGAACTAGATTGGGCTGATATTTTATCGTTAGGAGAACAACAGCGTTTAGCATTTGCAAGGCTGTTGTTAACAGCGCCTAAATACGCAATTTTGGATGAATCAACAAGCGCCTTGGATATTAAAAACGAACAACGTTTATATCAGCATTTGCAAGAGAAAGGGACAACGTTGATTAGTGTAGGTCATCGTCCCAGTTTGTTGGCATTTCACCACCAAGTTTTAGAACTAGAGGGGGGTGGTAAGTGGCGATTGGTTCCAGCGGAGGGATATACCTCCGCCGCTTATGGAATGGGGTAACGGAGATAGTATGCGATCGCGCTTCTGGAGAAGCAGGAAATCCCTCACTTCTTAGTTGTCGTCGCTGTCTGAAAGGGCGTATATTTTCCCCCCAAGGCTTCCACAATTGTGCGAGTATTTGCCTCAATCATTTTGATGTAGGAATCGCCATCGCTACCAGGTGCGCCAATCGAATCAGAATATAACTGACGTGGGGCTAATTTAACTCCAGATTCTTGCGCTACTGTATTAATCAAAGCTGGGTTAATTGTTGTCTCTGCAAATATCGCAGCAACTCCAGCTTTCTTAACAGCTTCCACTAACTTTTGTACAGTTTGGGCACTCGGTTGTTCTTCGGTACTGATGCCAATTAAAGTACCCGCGATCGCTATCCCATACCCGCGAGCATAATATTGAAATGCATCGTGTGTTGTCACCAATTTGCGCTTATCGGCTGGAATAGTTTTAATTTCTTCAGTAACCCAAGTATCTAGTTGCTTTAACTCAGCAGTCAGTTTCTCTGCATTCTGGCTAAATTTATCTCTGTCTTCCGGTGCAAGCTCGATTAATGCATCGCGTATAGCATTGACCATTAGGATGACGTTATCAACATCGCCCCAAACATGGGGGTCTGGCACAACTTCTCCCTTGCCTTTCTCGAGTTGTAACGGCTTTGCTACCTCACCAACCGCTACCTTGCGAACCTGAACGCCGCTGGCGTTCATTAGCTTAATCAGCCCCGGTTCCAAATTATAGCCGTTGTACAGAATTAGCTTCGCTTTCTCCAAAGCTTGAGAGTCTGCTGGTACTGGTTCGTAAACGTGGGGGTCGGCTCCCGGTTTCAATATTCCTTTGAGCTGAATTTCGTCTCCTGCTACCCGATTGGTTAAGTCCGCGATGATGGTGCTAGTCGCCACCACACTAGGCTTGCCATTTGCGGCTGGGTTAGCACGGTTATCGGCGCGATCGCAGCCGCTTACCCAGAGTGCCAGTATTACGCTAAACGTCTTCAGCCATCCCTGTTTTCTAACTTGCTTGTGAGCCATCACTTCTATCTATCTTTAGTATTCTTTCCCTTTATAGATGTTTTCATAATTCTCTCATTTTTACAGTATGCTCTAGGAAAGCACTTTGGAGGATCAGCATGAACACCGTTAGTTTGCCACCAGACGCCGATTGGACTCAGATGGTATGCAATTTGCAAGATAGAGCGCTAGCGACACATGCTGGTACAACGATTAATGTCAGCCATGTGGGAGTGCAGTACCGGATGGTAGAGGCGCTGCGCGATGTCAGTTTTGCCATACAACCAGGGCGGCTAACTGGAATTATTGGCCCAAATGGTGCTGGCAAAAGTACCCTGATGAAGGCGATGCTGGGGTTGATTCCCGTTACAAGTGGCACTGTGGTGTACGGGGGTAAACCTTTGATGGAACAACGGGAACGGGTTGCTTACGTGCCGCAGCGATCGCAGATTGACTGGACTTACCCCGCTACTGTCTGGGATGTCGTAATGATGGGCAGGGTGAAGAAAACTGGCTGGTTCCGTCGCTTCTCCACAGTTAGCCGCCGCGTAGCAGCAGACGCCCTAGAACGGGTAGGTATGGGCGCTTACCGCGATCGCCCCATTGGGCAACTTTCAGGCGGACAGCAGCAGCGAGTCTTCCTAGCACGCGCACTAGCTCAAGAAGCAGATGTTTTCTGTTTTGATGAGCCGTTTGCTGGTATTGACCAAAAAACCCAAGCCATCATTTTTAACATCTTCCAAGAATTAGCCACCGCTGGCAAAACAGTTTTAGTTGTCAACCACGACTTAGGCGAATCTATCAACCATTTTGATGACTTGATTTTGCTAAATACCGATTTAATCGCCGCAGGTTCCCGCCAAGAAGTGTTGAGTAAGGAAAACTTGTATAGGGCTTATGGCGGTCAAGTGATGTTCTTTGCTCAAGCAGCTTAGAAAGTTTTGAATTTTGAGTTTTTTTAGCGTAGCCAAGTAGCACGTTTTAAATTAATCGCTCATAATTCATAATTCATCATCCCTAATTTATTATTATCCTGCGGGGTTTACCTAATAGATTCTTATGCTGGAATCACTAATTGAGCCGTTGCAGTATGGCTTCATGCAGCGATCGCTCGTAATTGCCATTCTAGTTGGGTTGCTCTGCGCTGTGGTTGGCAGCTATCTCATGGTGCAGCGACTAGCTTTACTGGGAGACGCCATCAGCCACTCAGTATTGCCAGGGTTGGCGATCGCTTTTATGCTGGGGGCCAATATCTTTATCGGGGCCTTTATTGCCGGGGTTTTGAGTACAATGGCGATCGCCTGGATAAGGACGCGATCGCCCATCAAAGAAGACGCCGCGATGGGTATAGTATTCTCCGCCTTCTTTGCCCTCGGCGTCACCTTAATTACCCTCATCCAGAAAGATAACAAAATTGACCTTAACCACTTTTTATTTGGCAACCTTTTGGCTGTCACAATTGAAGAAGTCCGCGACACAGCAATTATCGCCGCAATTGTGTTAATTCTTGTCGTGTTGTTGTACAAAGAGCTGCTATTTTACACCTTCGATCCGTTGGGCGCAGAAACAGCAGGATTGCCAGTTAATCTGCTCAACTTTGGGTTGATGCTGCTAATTGCCCTAACGATTGTCGCCAGCATGAAAGCCGTCGGTGTCATCCTAGTTTTATCCCTGCTAATTACGCCAGGAGCAACAGCCTATCTATTATTTAAGCAGTTGCACCAAGTAATGATTTTTGGGGCAATAATTGGAATTATATCCAGCATCAGCGGGATGTATCTCAGCTATTTCTACAACTTGCCTTCTGGCCCAGCCATTGTATTAGTTGTATCGGGCTTATTTGTGTTAGCGCTATTATTTAGCCCCAGTCACGGCATATTCACGAATAAACAGGCTAAATCTGGGCAACTATCGTCAGTACTGCGAGAGTTAAAAACGTTGCTCGGTTCGCGTAGCCTGCGGTAGAAATAAACCAAGCGATCGCGCTTACTAACCATTACAAAAAAAAATCATTTTTCAATAATTTTTATTGGATTTGTATAGGTAGTTTTGTACTAATTTTATATACTGTTTTACTGCTTTTACGTGTTTTTCTGTGGCCTTTACGTGTTCCTTTGCGGACTTTGTATATTCCTCAGTTGAATTGACCGCATCATCCTGTGCAGCCTTTGCGTGTTTGAGAGAGGCGTTTGCGTGCTGCTGTACGGCCTTGCCGTACTCTTGAATTAACTTTACCTGCTCCTGTGGAACCTCCCCGTTCCCCTCTAAAGCCTTTCCAACCTCCTCTACTAACTTCCCATGTTTTTCGCAGACTTTAGCGTGTTCCTCTGCTGCCTTTGCATTCTCATCTGATATCTGATGCATGAGTTGCTCGCCTTCCTATTGCTATAAAGTGTCTTCTGTACAGCTCATTTGTCTAAAATTTAATAACTATCTGCCCTTCCTAACCTCTACCTTATTGCCAGTATCGGAAGCCTTGCTTAAAAATGCCTGTTCTATCCCGGCATTGCCCACCTAGAACAGGCATCGGTGGCTCTGAACAACCTACTTTATAAAAAAATCAGGTTGATGGATTTTGTACAGCCCAAATAAAATAACTAGGAGCAATGTAGGCAAGACTACCTTGCTCCTAGCCATTATCAAGATTGTGCGTTAATAAGGATACGGCTGGTATGGCGATCGCGGGTAGCGCGGATAGGGTGCATAAGCTGGCGGTAAGTAGCCCCGATAAGGATTTGGTTGATATCGCGGCTCCTCAACTGGTACGATTTCATAGACATGAGCTTTCACCCTTGCTCCTGGGGGAATTCCATAAACAATCGGTGTAATTAACTTGTTTCTAGTTAAGGGCTGAGTTTTCCAAATTGTTTCACCGTTGCTATCTGTAAGAGATTCAAAAATAGTTCCAGCAGGCAAGATTTGGTTATAGGTTCTGACTATTGTTCTGCACTCACTATCCCCCCTATCCCGGCGTCGTCCACGCCATTGCGGTGTCTCGCAAATAGTAGTAGTTTCATTGTTATCGAAGATCAGTTGAGTACCGCTGGGGTTGACTACTCGCCAATAACGAATGTTTACCAACTCATCGCGTTTATATATGCCATTGTTTCCAGCTAAATCCTTGGGGGTTTGAGCAACAAGTTGTCGCTCTTGAGTAGGAACAGCAGCGGCAATTGGCTGAATTATAGCTGCGATCGCACTTAGAAAACTTAAGGAGAAAACTACTGCGGCGCTACGTTTGTTTAATTTATTGTCCATTTAGATAAATACCCCGTCTAGCCAAATCGCTCTACACTTTTAGAGTAAGATTGGCACAAGCGATCGCACTTCACTCAGTTGATTCACCTGAATGGGTGATTGTAACCTTATTATTGAAACTGTCTAAATTAAGCGCCATCAATCGTAGAGATAATCTAAAATATAAAATCTAAAAGCCAAAATCGAATGACAGTTCGCGGTTTTTTCCGAGCAGTTAAAGTCGAAAGTGCCAAGCCACCTTACGACACCATCCATTTAAAAGTGCTATATCCTGCCCAAATATCGGGAAGCCAACAGCAACTTGCTCAAGGCATACTGCCAGCAGATTCCGATTTAGCACCATTTCCAATAGTTATTTTCTTTGGGGGAATCAACTGCGAACCCTCTATGTACCACTGGCTTGCAGTTCAGCTTGCCCAACGGGGAATGGTGGTAGTGACATATGCCTGGATTGGCGAAAACCTGCCAGGGATGGTTAGCCTAAGTCCTGGCGTTGATATAGCTATGGCTAAGCCCGCAACTTATGGCACTGGTTCGACAGCTTTGGCTTTACCTGCACTGCTAGCCGAACTCGAAAGCCTCCAGGCAAACGGGATACTGGCGGGAATGCTGAACTTGCAACAAATAATTTTGGGCGGTCACTCCGCTGGTGGGAGAATGGCTCTAGAAAATGCTAACCCCCGCTTTTATCCCCCCGTCGCGGCGGCTTTTTCCTATGGTGCCCACAGCGCCGCAGCCACTATGCTGGGGTTTCCACCGAATACGATTTTACCCCTTCCCTCCGATGTGCCAATGCTTCTTATGGGCGGTACAAGGGATGGGGTTATTGCTGCGAACAGATGGATTTATGGCATGAGTGGCGCAGATCCTACGGAGTCAATTAGGCGTACTTTTGAGGAGGCGATCGCTGGTGGGCGAGATGACAAGTATCTACTACTGCTGGAAGGGGCTAATCACTTTTCCATCGCTTATCCGTCAGATAGTACCGTTGGCTCGTCACTTCAAGACTTGCCCGCTACTCAGCCGGAAGATGCAATCCGTTCTCTACTGGGCGACGCTGTTGGTTTGTTTATTGATGCTCATGTTCGGCACAAAAGGGGAGCATCCCAGGCGCTTGATGAGTTGCTAAGTAGCCATAATCCTTTAGTTGCATTTTATGTTGAGCGGAAGTAGCGCGATCGCTATAGCATTGGCCAAGGCGATCGCGGTAGCATAACAAAAGTTAACATTGCCTAAAATTTAGTTTTAGCTATCTGCAAGATATGGCTATCAAAGTTGGAGATATCGCGCCGGATTTCACCCTTACTTCCCACTCAGGAGCGCAAGTAAGCCTGAAAGACTTTCGAGGCAAAAAATCTGTCGTCCTCTATTTCTACCCAAAAGACGACACTCCTGGATGCACTAAGGAATCCTGTGCTTTTCGAGATCAATATGAAGTTTTCAAACAAGCAGGTGCAGAAGTAATTGGCGTTAGCAGCGACTCAACGGCATCTCACGAACAATTTGCTACCAAGTACCAATTACCTTTTACTCTATTAAGCGACACTGGCAATCAGTTGCGGAAGCTATACGGCGTCCCGTCTACTTTAGGAATTCTTCCGGGTCGAGTAACTTATGTTATCGATCGCAATGGAGTTGTCCAGCATATCTTTAACTCGATGTTAAACTTCAACGGTCACGTTGAAGAGTCGCTGAAAACTTTGCAACAACTGGCTAAGTAGTGCTGATTGTTCGTAGTTAGCGGTTGCTTTTTGGCTGGCCTAAATAAGGATAAAATCAGCCTTATGTGCTTGATATTTGTTTTTTAGAGTTTTCATGTTGTAGGCGATCGCGGTTTTCAATTAAGAACCGCGATCGCCTTTTTTGGTATCAGAGCTAAAAATTATAATAAGAAACCCGTTCTCTATAAGAAAACGGGTTTCTGGGTGTTTGATTTTTTGGGTTAAATTCTCTGCCTTAGCTCAATGTGCTTTTTCTGGCACAGCGCTATTGCCCAATGCAGTTTTGCCATTTTTGCCATTAGTATGACCGTTGCCATTACGAGGTTCAATTACGCCATAGCCGCCGTGATTGCGCTCGTAAATCACGTTAATTTCGCCCGTTTCAGCATTGCGGAACATATAGAAATCGTGACCGACTAGCTGTAGCTGTTCTAAGGCTTCATCTAGGGCCATCGGCGGCATAGCAAAATATTTGGTACGCACTACTTCTGTCGGCAGTTCTGGTTCGCGATCGCCAACCAAATCGCCCACCACTGGCTGTTGTTCCACAACCTCTCCAGTTTTTGGTAGCGCATTGGTCTTCTTATCCAGACGCCGTTCTTTATATTTACGCAGTTGTCGAGCAATTTTATCAGCAACCAAGTCTATGCTAGCGTATAGGCTTTCGCTGCTTTCTTCAGCGCGGATCACCGTACCGTTAGCGTAAATTGTTACTTCAGCCGCCTGTTTAGTATTTATCCGGGGATTGCGAGCCACTGACAAATGCACGTTTACTTCGGTCGTTAAGTTTTGAAAGTGGCTTACTGCTTTCTCAATCTTTTGATTCACGTATTCGCGAATCGCATCTGTGATTTCTATGTTTTTCCCGTGGATAACAAGCTTCATACTGAATACTCCATGCTGTACCGTAGTGGTAATTCAAAAAGTGTTCTGCGATTGCTGCTAAAGTAAGTAGCAATCTCGCTTCCGTTTTTGGTGTTAATAAACCAATAACGGAGGTAAAACTTTTAGACAAATCAAGTCTTTGGGTATAGTCACACGTTTTTCCATGTCCTAGCTTGCAGACTGCTCAACCAGGGGGCTTGTCCCTAGATGGGGCGGGCAAAGCAACGAATGGTGTTGTTGTCTCTTTTCTGTGCTGTTCAACCCAATGTGCATGCAGATCGGCGGTTGGGAGATACCCAGCCAAGCTATTGGGTTGTTGTGAAGAGGCTTCCTTTTTCAACTTTTAAGGTTATAACTTCAGACTAGCACTTTGTATTCTATAGAACATCCCCTTTTGGGTTCTCTTCAGAATCCTTTGCATCACTTGACATTTCTTGATCGCATATAGTTGATTTTTGTTGGAATTTAAGTCGAATCACTGTTGATTTTTGTCATGATTTTAAGTAGAGATGAATGTTCTGCTGGGGATGTTGGCTCGCCGTTAAGGGAATGCTGGTTGTACAACCGGGGGCTAATGCGCTATGAAGAAGCCTTGGCATGGCAGCGATCGCTTCAAAGTAGCCGCGTCAACGATCAAAATCTGAATGATGTCTTGATTTTGCTAGAACATCCCCCCGTCTATACGTTGGGTACTAGAGCAACTCTGGATTTTCTCAAATTTGACCCAGCCGCAACTAACTGGGATGTCTACCGAGTCGAACGAGGGGGGGAGGTGACTTACCATTGTCCAGGTCAGCTTGTAGGCTACCCGATTCTAAATTTGCGGTATTACCAGCAAGATTTGCACTGGTATCTGCGAAAGCTTGAAGAGGTGTTGATTCGCAGTCTTGCTGTCTATGGGCTAAAGGGCGATCGCGTTCCTGGTATGACTGGCGTCTGGCTGGAGGGGAAAAAAGTCGCCGCTATTGGTATCAAAGTCAGCCGCTGGATTACCATGCACGGCTTTGCTTTAAATGTTTGTCCCGATCTGGGCGGCTTTGAGCGCATTGTTCCTTGCGGCATTGCAGATAAACCAGTCGGTAGTCTGGCGCAATTTATTCCAGGAATTGACCTCGATGAGGTACGCGCTGTTGTTGCTACAGCTTTTGCAGAAGTTTTTGGCGTCAAGCTAATGAATGGGGAATAGGGAATAGGGAACTCCAGACTCTGGACTCCAGACTCCGGACTCCGGACTCCGGACTCCGGACTTTCAATGCCCTATGCTCAAATACCAATTACCGAGTTATATTGTTGAGCAAAAAATTATCCAAATCTACAAAAGAGCCAGCATAGGTCAAGGTTGGCACCTCGTATCCCTTTAAATTGACCGTATATTGCTCAAATCCCTTCTCGTTTGCGCCCAACTGTAACAGATAGGTATAGGTTGTTTCTCCCAAGGCGACATCTAGACCAAGCTGCTTGGTGGCTGATTCCAAACGAAAGGCTGCATTAACTGTATCGCCGATGGCAGTGTAGTCAGGGCGATCGCCCGAACCTGTGTTGCCTACCATTGCATAACCTGTATTGATCCCAGCGCCGATTCGCATGGGGAAAGGCAATGGATACTTATTGCTCAAATCTACGGTCATTTTATACAGGTCGCTCACTGCCTGTAAAATTTGCATCATCTCTTCATTGGTGACGCCTTTGGCACCGTGAAACCAGATGGCCATTACTGCGTCGCCGATGTATTTATCGACCCAACTGCCATAGTCTCGGATGATATTCCCGGCTTGACGGAACCAAGTACCGATGGCGGCTGAGAGAATCTTTTCATCAATTTGCCTGGTCAGTACGGTAAAGTCGCGGATGTCTACGACCATTACTGAGATTAGACGCCTGACGTGCAATGTTGAGGTGATGGTCTCTTTGTCTACCAACCCCATGTTGGTTTGATTGTCACGTTTTACCGATGGGCAATGGAACTCTAGTTCTGTCTGGCCAAAAGTGAGGCGATCGCCAGTGCGTAAAGTTACAGGAATGCTTACTCTGCGGCCATTGACAAAAGAACCATTGCGGCTCCCCAAGTCAATTAGATAAAACTCGCTCGTCTCAGTTGACTGCAACATGGCGTGGTTGCGCGAAATCCATCGATCCGACAACACAAAATTGTTATCGTCGCTGCGGCCAACTGTCCAGCAGTTACTACCCACCAATGGCAGATAGCGATTACCGGACTCTGTTTTAAGGAGCAGATATGGAGTGGGTCGCACAGTCACGGGGGCGAGGAGCAACGACGACTCGTTGCGAAGTGTTAAGTTTTCAATTTATTGTGGCAAATACACAAGATTGCGGGAAGCGTAACTAGCAATATTACTATTACTACGGGTATGTTGAGTGGATGTTATCAGGATTTAATAAATCCTAGACTCTGCCGCTCACCTACACCCCTTAAAGCTATTAGCTATTAGCCGCATTTAGGCCATAGATGCCGCCAGCCAAAACAAGCTGTCTACCAAAATTGTACTCAACACTGCTCCACCAAATGCCCACCAATGCAGGGTTCGCGATCGCAAGGCTGAAAGACCAACAACTAAGAGTATGGCTACCAGAACGAAAGACCAGCTTATACCCCAGGGGCTATTAACGATCGCGATCGCACTTTGAAAAATCGGTGTTGCCAGTGCTGGGTCAACTTGCATCAAGCTTCGCCAGTGCGGAATCAGATCGACTATGTAAAAGTATAAGTCCGTTACCACCGTTCCAAACAAGGAACCTAAATAAAACAAATTGCCAACCAGTCCCCAACCACGCCACACGCACCACAGGGCAAAGGGTAGACCAATTGCTTCTATGGGCAGGTGGATTGTGGGTTCCCACCTCAGCCAACCCCAATAAATTGAACCTGCCAACCAACTCCAGCTGAACCCCAGCAGCAAATCTCCCCATACTTGGGTTTTAGGACGCTGCATTAGAGTTACACCCAGCCACACCCAGCCTGCTGTCATCACTAGGCTTACCATCGGCATTAGCCGCACTAGGGGCGCTTGCACAAATACTGGCACTGAAACTAAAAAAGAAGCTGCGGCAAACACCCACCAAGCTTGACTTATCCCTTTTTTCCAATTAGCAGATGTTAAAAAATCTTTACAATCCTCGGCTGGATACTCAGGGGCGGCAGAAGATGTGAAGGATGACCAGGTATTGTTAACCAATGTATTTAATATTATTTACTTAAGTTTACATTACTCAAGATAACACAACATATATCCCAGGGGGGGGCATATTCTTAATCCTATCTTAAAAATGCGATCGCAATTAATGGTTATTGGTGAAGAGAGTTGAAGATCGGGGAATGTTATTAGAGACGCCGATTTATAGCGTCTCCCCAGGGAGAGAGGAAAACCTTCTCCAATCCAAAATCATCGCTGCGGAGAAACTCCGCCTGGGCAAAATCCAAAATCCAAAATCGCCAATCCCGATGAGGAGCGATCGCGGTAAGTAAAGGTTGATGGTTTTGGTGATATAACGTAGGCATTTGTGGAGTCTGGTTAATGGCGACAATGTATTTAGAAGCTGCTAGCAGCGGATGGCAGGTAGTAAATCCAGGGCTGTCAGTGGTGTTCCCCAGTTGGGGACAACCCTTACTGGGGGATGTGACTCCAGGAAATGAAGTTAATTTATTGCAGGGGATTGTTCAGGCATTCATTCTGGGGATAGTGCAAGGGTTAACAGAATTTTTGCCTATCAGCAGTACTGCACACCTCCAGGTCTTCAGCAAAGCCTTTGGCTGGGATGCTGTAGCGGGGAAGCCGTTTGTGGCGACAATTCAATTCGGTAGTATCGTCGCAGTTGTAATTTACTTCTGGAAAGATATAGCTCAAATTTTGACGGGAGGCGTGGAGGCAATTCGTCAAAAAGACTGGGGGCGCGATGAATGGAAAATAATCGTAGGGATAGCAATAGGAACTATACCGATCCTGGCGGGCGGCTTTATCCTCAAAAAGGCGCTAAACGACGATAAATCGAGTATTAACAGCATGACTACTATTGCTGTTGTTGCAATTGTGATGGCACTTTTGCTAGGAGCAGCCGAGAAGTTTGGCAGCCGCAAGCGGGATTTTAAGAGCTTGCAGATTATGGATGGGATTTTGATGGGATTGGGACAGGCGATCGCGTTAGTTCCTGGCGCTTCTCGTTCTGGTTCTACTATGACGGCGGGTTTATTTATTGGATTGGAAAGGCAAGCAGCAGCGAGGTTTTCCTTTTTGTTGGGTATTCCAGCCTTAGCGATCGCCACTATTTATGAATTTTTTCAAGAGGCGTTAGGCAAAGTCGATCTAACCCTAGTGTTTGTGGGGACGTTATCGGCGTTTGTGTTTTCTTATTTATCGATCGCGTGGTTGCTGGGGTATCTGCAAAAGAAAAGTACGTGGGTTTTTGTCTGGTATAGGTTAGCTTTTGGGGCGGCTATTTTAGCAGCAGTAGCTGCTGGGGCGTTGAAAAATTCTTAGTAATCGATCGTGGTTCGTAGGTTCGTAGGGTGGGCACTGCCCACCCTACAATTATGTTTAGATGGTGGGCACTGATGAGCAAATTTCATTATAAGAGAATATTTATTGAGCAATAGAAACCGGAGAATTTAAAACCAAAACTGCCGAGATTTCCACAAGGCTAAGTAGCGATCGCGCTTGCATCAACTCTCTCCTAATTTATAAAAACTCAAGGTAGCTTTATTAAGTTGTCAACAGCCACAATACCCTTTCACTCGTACAATTTTATTACGTCCACCACTGCTAACTGTAATGGTAGCATTGTAAAGTGCTGATTCATATCCAGTTTCTGCTAGAACATAATCAACACGCACCCTGATGCCATTAGCACTATAGGTAATACTAACTGTGTCTCCTTTTTTATTCCGTTTTTCACTTACAAATTTTAATTTAGTGTCTCTACCGTCGATATTCATCAATCCACCCTCATATAATGAACCCGATACAAAAACCCGGCGGCTAGAACGTTTACGATGGTCGGCAGGGGATTGCAAAGAGCAGCCACATCCTGATTCAACATCACCCTTAATGACCCCAACCACAGGTTGGTTAAGCATTTTGGCACTCGCTGATTTATCTTTGGAAATAGTATTTTGAGATGCTTGACCTGAAAGCATCAACTGAGATAAGACTGTGGCAGTTACAAGTGTTGAAATAATTGTCTTTTTCATCATTTTTCTCCCAAATTACCTAGATCCAACTCTGGTTGCTTGTGTCCTTTGCGGGTAAAAAAATTGTGCTGCTGCAACCAGCGTACCACTTGAACAAAACAACAATTTTTTATTCATGGTAAATTTTACCTTGGTTGATTGACTTGACACAGTAAAGTTTGTCTTTAACCCGCTAATGCTTTATAAAGCAAAATTACTCAACTTGTCTGCGCCCTCTGGCTAAATTCTAAACTCATCCTCAAAGTTAACTGACGAAGCGAACGTGCAGTTTCCATGAGCCATGTTGAATTTATAAGAACCGTGTTTACAATCTGGGCTGTTGCCTAAACCCTTTGTCAAAGAAGCTTGACACAAGGTACTTGCTCGCGACGCAATTACTCTCAGACAACTTACGATAAATTGCTAATGTCTGGGGGTTATCCTTTGGTGTAGGGTGGTTATTAAGTCGTCTGGGAGACAAGAGGATGAGATCATTCAAGTTGACAGCTGCTTTACTGGTACTGGGAGCAACGGTATACAGCACGAAGGCTGATGCAAGACGAGCGCCAAATCACAAATCATCACTCCTAAAAGAAGCAACCTCACAATCTCCATCACTGGTAGCGCAAAACGCTAGGAAATGTCCTAAAGATCGCATACCAGTGACAGTAAACGCGCCTGGTGGTCAATCACCATCCTATGCTGGCAAGCTTAATCCAAACGTAGATCCTGGAACGCGCTGTATCTTCTTTAAAGATGTTAGCTTTGATGGGCGACTACAGCGGTCAAGGCCAAGACAAACATGGCTGATAATTCACGGTTGGAGAAACGACTCTGAAGATGGTAAGACGGTGCGTTTAGCAAAAGAAATCGCCAAGCAAAAACCAGAAGACAGAGTTTTAATTCTTGACTGGGGACAGGCAGCAAAAAATGAAGGTGAAACTAACATTCCTGTTCTCAATGTGAACCTGGGTAACTATTATGCTACAAGCTGGATTAGACCCGTAGCTGAAGTGGCAGTCCAAGAACTGAGAAAGAGGGGAATTGACAACAAGGAAGCAAGCGAAAACCTCAATTTAGTTGGTCATAGCCTTGGCTCAATGCTTGCTGCTGAAATCGGTGCCGTTTATCTGGGACTAGATCCAAAGGGAAATAGAGTAAGCAATGAGGGGGTACGTGTCAACAGAATAATTGCACTTGATCCGCCATCAGAACTGAATGTCGATATATTTGCCAACATTGGGGGATATGATGTAGACGGCAGGACACCAGCCTACACAGCAGCAGAAGGTAAAAAACCAAGGGTACTTCATCCCGAAGCTGTAGACTCACCTAAAAAGTTCCGTGATGTATCTCGGTTTTCTAGAGCATTTGTAGGGTCGCGAAGCGTTGCTGGAAATCAAGAATTTGCTAGCTGGGCGCATGAGTCATTCCAGATGGAATTTGGTGGTCTTAGTGATGAGCATGGGCGGGTTGTGGAGACTTTTATCAAACTTATCTCCGAACATCCATTTAAACAACCAGGTTCAAAGGATAGCTTCCTAGACCTTGACGATAGCAAGGAACATAATGATTGCAATGGTAAAAGCAATAAATTTATAAAATGTGACGCCTATAACCCCAAACATGAAGGATCAATTGGAGTTGATTCTTCCAATAAACCTACTTCAGTGCGTTTTAGACAGCCTGGAATGCAAGCTCCTGATGAAGTAGTTGTCAGTGCAAATGGAGACTACACTTACAAGATAGATGGTATCAAGGGAAATAGAACGGTTAGCATTACATCTTTAGGTGGGAATCCTAAAATTTTAATAGATAATTATATTCCAGGTAATCCTGATTCGCCTTTATTCAACCGCTCGGCTAGATATTTAGATGTAAAAGTCGAGTTAGGTCAAGGACAAGCAAAGATAACGATACCGGAAACTAAAGTAACAATTAATTTCACGGGTGTTGGAGAAGTTATTAGCCGCAGAGAAAATCAACGATGGCAGATAGCAGCTGGTTCCACATCGGCGAAACCAGGTGGTTTAATCCGCACTGGCGGCAGCGATTTATCTTCCAGAGAAATACCCTTTGAGATTTGTGGCGAGTCTAAAACTTGGGTGCGCCCAACAGCAACAGAACAAAGAAGACACCTCCAGAACATGGGAAGAGGGCGATATTCTCTAGAGGTTATTGGAGAACTAGGGGGGGATTATTGGACGCATAATATTTTTTCATTTACGAGTTATCCTGGGGGAAGCGGTACTTTTGATATTACGCATCTTTCTGGGTTTTGGACACCTCAAAATCCTTCTCGTCCCTCGACGTGCGATAATGCCATCACCGCCCTTAACTCTGGAAAATTAGCTAGAGTCTGGGTGTTAAATTACAGAGTAATAAGTATCAAATGGTTGGCAAACCGCTATGTTATGGTAGTTAAGCCTACAAGTCGCGGTGCCCAAATAATTAACTTTTCAAGGCGAGAGCGTCAAGATTTACTTCCATTAACAGTTGTAGCGGAAAATGGTAGGAAAGTGGCAGTGTTGGCAAAGTGATATTAAGGTATTTCCAATTAAGCACTAGCAAGTAATTCACGCATTTAGAATAACGTAGAATATCCTCTATACATAGGCGATCGCCCTTTCGTTAACTTCCCCCGTTCAATACTCTGTCAATTTATGAAAATAGTACAACAACGGTCAGAAATGCTATTCTTAGCTACTGATTCAATAGTAAAAACCCAAAAATCATATAATGCTAACCTTAAACGCTACTTATGGAAATATTCCTTAGCTGCATTTTTCGCCATTACTGGAACAGCTTTTTTTAGCAATAAAGCCAACGCAACACAATTAAAATTTAAAACCCTAGCTAATCCTGACCTACAGACAGTATTGCTAGTGGCACAAACACAAGAAGCTGGAAATGTTATCTACAGGTCTGAGTTTAGAGTAAATCGTCAAAAATATTGGTTTTTTGCCACTCAATACCAGGGTGGTGCAGTAGTATTAAATATTTCTAAACAAAATTTTAGGGAAACACGACCTTTAAATGTTTTTAAATATCAGTTTATTTCTGATATTAAGAAAGCTCCGAGTAAAAATGCTAATTTCTATTTTACGGTGCGAGATGGTAATGGCTCGAACGTACCTACTACGATTTATAGGCTAGACCTTACTAACCCTAACAATCCAGTAGTGAAAAAGATTCGTACATTTCGCAGCTGATAAGGAAAAAGTCACGAATGAGATTACTAGCGATCGCTGCAAGTTTAGCAACCATTCTACTGATAACCTTTTCTGCTGTAGCTCAGAAAATTGATCGCCTCCCCCCAGCACCGGGAATTAATCTGAGTAGAATTCAGTACGTGCGTGGAGAAACCTCTCCCGATCGCAAACTTGAACGAGCAATCCTCCAAACCGAGTACAGGAAAGATGCGAGTAATACCTCGTATCCGCTACGGTACTCTTACAACAAAGTTGATTTAAACGGCGATGGCAATCCAGAAGCAATAGTTTCTGTCAGATCGTTTGCTGTCTGCGGAACAGGAGGTTGCCCTACCCTGATTTTCAGTTCAGATGGAAAAGACTACCGTTCAGTAGTGTATGAAGTCCTCAGCTTTGGCAGAATCATTGTTACGCCACAAAGAACATCTGGTTGGAACGATTTAATCCAGCCTTATCGCGATCGCGCTGCAAAAGTTACTCGTTATTACATCTCACGGTTCAACGGTAGAAAGTACACTAACTCAGATACCGTGCGACCGAAATCAACCATTAGTGGCAGAGTTTTTCTTGTCTCCGATGACGAACATCCTCTGCGCCCTTGAGTGCTAGCTAGGAGCTTTGGCTGATTGTGCAGCTATTGGAGGCTAGGCACAATACAAACAAGATTGGGTCTAGTATTAGAGTCTTTTGGGAGACAGGGTAATGAGTTTGCTAGATTGGCTGCTGAACAATCAACCGGAACCAGAAGAATCGCAACTCGACCTATTCGACAACTCGCAGCTAACCAAACATGAGCGAGCAGACACAGCTACAATCCGCAATGGCTTTACCATTGCAGCGTGAGCAGATTTCTAACTCTACTCAAATACTCGCTGGTTTAAGGTTTAAGAAAAAATTGATTCGCCAACTTTGCACAGGAGGAATTATAGGGGAATCTGTTATTTACCAACAAATCCTCGAATAAGAGAAGCAAGCAGAAGCATTAGCCATTTTTTTCCGCCTACTTCCGCGCCGGATAGGTACGGTTGAACCAGAAGTGCAAGAGCAAATTCGAGAACTATCCACAGCGCAGCTTGAGCATTTGGGTGAGGCGCTGTTGGATTTCTCAGAAGCGGCGGATCTGACTGTTTGGTTGGAGTCTCGTCAAGGTTAAAAGCCCAAAGCGAGCGCGATATCCAAAAACGCGATCGCCCGCTCAAATTCTTATACGCTATAAAACTAACTACTTTTGCTATTGTTATGAGCGAGTCTTCTATCCATCCTGCCTTAATTACCAAAGTTCTCCCAGATTCCATTGCCGAAGAAATCGGGTTTGAAGCGGGCGATCGCATTGTTTCTATCAACAGCCAGCGTCCCCGCGATTTGATAGATTATAAGTTTCTGTGCGCTGATGAAATTCTAGAGTTAGAAGTTATCGACGCCAAAGGTAAAACCCACTCCCTTGAAATAGAAAAAGACTACGACGAAGACTTGGGATTAGAATTTGAAACAGCCCTATTTGATGGCTTAATTCAGTGTAACAACCGCTGTCCCTTCTGTTTCATCGACCAACAACCACCAGGTAAGCGAGAAACTCTTTATCTCAAAGACGACGATTATCGCCTCAGCTTCCTCTATGGCTCTTATCTTACCCTGACAAACCTCACCCAACGCGAATGGGAACGCATTGAACAAATGCGGCTATCTCCACTCTACGTTTCCGTGCATGCAACTGAGCCAGATGTGCGAATTCGCCTGCTTAAAAATCAACGCGCTGGTCAAATTTTAGACCAACTCAAGTGGTTCCAAAAGCGGCGGTTGCAAATTCACGCTCAAGTTGTTGTTTGTCCCGGAATTAATGATGGGGAACACTTAGAAAGAACGCTGTTAGATTTAGCTAAATTTCACAAAGGTGAAGTGCCTGCTGTAGCTTCTGTGGCAGTAGTTCCAGTTGGTTTGACTCGGTTTCGCCCAAATCAAGATGAACTAAGCCCAGTAAGCCGGGAAAAAGCTGCTGAAGTGATAAAGCAAGTGCAAGCGTTACAGGCACAATTTCGTCAAAAACTGAAGTCTACTTGCGTTTGGTTGGCGGATGAATGGTTTCTGATTGCTGGGGAGGAATTACCCCCAGAATCCCATTATGAAGACTATCCCCAAATTGGTAACGGCGTCGGTTCGATTCGGCAATTTTTGAAGCAATTTCAAGAAGCTGCACAACAACTGCTACCGCAAGAAGTTTCTCCACCCAGAAAGTTAACATGGGTAGTGGGAAATGCTGTTGAAAAAGCGTTTCAACCCATCTTGCAACAGCTTAATCAAGTGCAAGGATTGGAAGTAAATATGGTTGCTTTGTGCAGCCAATATTGGGGACAGACAATTACTGTTACTGGGTTGTTAACGGGTGAGGATTTGCTTGGCGGGTTGCAGGGGAAAGAATTAGGCGATCGCATCCTTCTTCCATCTGTCATGCTAAAGCACGGCGATACTCTGTTTCTCGACGATATGAAGGTTGAAGAACTCGCCGATAAACTGGGTACTCCTATTTTGCCCGTCAGCGGAATTAACGAACTAATCGAGGCTTGTATAAAGCAATCTAAAGGTGAAAATTAATGAGCGTGCATGATGAAACAATCGCCAAAATTCGCCAACTGCCCGAACCGCTTGTTCAGGAGGTGAATGACTTCGTAGAACTCCTGTTGATGAGAAGCGAAGTAATGGAAGTTGCTGAATCAGACTTCTGCGAATATTTGCCGAATTTACAAGAGTATGAAGAACGTCTAGCGCGAGGAGAAATCCAGTGGTGACAATTGGGCGGGGAGATGTGGTTTTATGCGATCTTAACCCAGTGAGAGGTACAGAGCAGGCAGGAATAAGACCTGTGGTAATTATACAAATCGATCGCGCTAATGCCGTTAGTCCTCACACGATAATTGCACCGTTTACAACCAAAATTCGTCGTGTTATTTTACCCTCTCATGTGTTTGTTCCAGCAGGAATTGGGGGTTTAACTGCGGATTCGGTGTTACTTTGCGAACAGCTTTGAGTTGTAGACAAATCCAGAATTATTAAAGCGATCGGTCATTTGGATGATGTCTACCTAGAAGAGTTGGCAAAAGCACTGTGCGCGATTCTAGGTTTGTCACTATAAAACACGCGATCGCCAACTTTTACCATAAGTAGAGACGTTAGATGTAACGTCTCTACTTTGGTTAAACCTATCTCGTTTATTTGCGTTTTGCAGAAGCTTTGGCAGCTTTAGCAGCTTTTTTAGCAGCTTTCTCAGCTTCTAAAGCTGCTAATCTTGCCTGCTCTTTCTCTTCAGCAATTTTGTCAAGATAGTAATGGTAATCTCCCCGATACAGGCGAAATTCTCCATCGCGAATCTCGACAATTTTGTTAGCGACTTTGGAGATAAAATAACGGTCGTGCGATACTAAAATTACCGTACCGTCATAGTTTTGTATCGCCTCTTCCAGCATTTCTTTAGCTGGAATATCCAAGTGGTTGGTAGGCTCATCCAATATCATTAAATTGACTGGAGTCAACAGCATTTTTGCTAATGCCAGACGAGCTTTTTCACCACCGCTGAGAGCTTCAACTTTTTTGAATACGGTGTCGCCGCTAAACAAAAATCGTCCTAAGAGGGTGCGGACTTCTTCATTTTTCCACTCTGGCACTTCGTCATGGATAGTTTCCATAACTGTTTTTGTCAGTTCCAAGGCTTCCGCTTGATTCTGCTCGAAGTAACCGGGAAGGACGTTGTGATCGCCTAATTTAACTATCCCTTCCGTTGGCTTTTCCATACCCGTAATTAGACGCAATAGGGTAGATTTGCCAGCACCATTGGGGCCGAGAAATGCGATGCGATCGCCCCGTTCAATTAACAGTTCCGCGTCTAAAAATAGAATTTTGTCGTCATAAAAATGCGACATTTTTTTAATTTCCACCACCTCTCGTCCGCTGCGCGGCGCGGGGGGAAAGCGGAAGTGCAGGGTTCTTACTCCCGCCACTGGCGCTTCGATGCGCTCAATTTTTTCTAGTTGTTTTTCCCGGCTCTTTGCCTGGGTGCTGCGGGTAGCACTGGCGCGGAAACGGTCAACAAATACTTGCTGTTTTTCCAGCTCTTTTTGCTGGCGTTCGTAAGCACTTAACTGCGCTGCTTGATTCTCTTCTTTTTGTTGCAGATAAGCCGAGTAATTGCCTAAATAAGTAGTAGAAACTCCCCGTTCTGTTTCTACAATTTGCGTGCAGAGACGGTCGAGAAATTCTCTATCGTGGGAAACTATTACCATCGGGGTTTTTAATCCTTTGAGGTAAGTTTCTAACCACTCAATCGTTTCTAAATCTAGGTGGTTTGTAGGTTCGTCCAGCAGCAATAAGTCTGGTTTTTGTAGCAGAATTTTGCCCAAACTCATCCGCATTTGCCAACCGCCACTGAAGGCGCTAACAAGGCGATCGCCATCTTCTGGCTCAAACCCCATCTCTGGCAACATTTTCTCTATTTTTGTCTCTAAGTTGTAGCCATCAAGTGCTTCAAACTGACGCATATACTTATCCAATTTATGGATAAGTTTGTCTAGTTCCTCTGGGGTGGCGGTTTGCATATCTCGCTGCACCTGCGACTGAGACTTCATCGCTTGGTTGGCTTCTTTGAAGACTGTCCAAAATTCTTCCCGTACCGTCCGGGTGGGGTCTACTTCAAATTCTTGGGTGAGGTAAGCTATGTGTAAGCTAGCTGGACGGATGACTTCTCCCGTCGTGGGTTCCATCTCGCCAGCAATAATTTTTAGTTGAGTGGATTTTCCAGCACCGTTGACGCCGACTAAGCCAATGCGATCGCCTGGTTTGACTTCCCAGTTCACATCCTTAAGGATTTCGCCAGTCGGGTAAATTTTACTGATATGTTCTAGTCGCAGCATCAAGTAGTCTCCAAAGCAGGGGATGAATAGGTCAGGCGATCGCAGGTGTCGATTTTATCGTAACAAATTTTAACTATAAGTTACTGACTGACAACCCCTTGGAGACAGATAAAATATTCAAAGGTGCGAGCAGCGCTTCGCGATCGCGCCTCTCCCCCTACTCCCCCACCCGATTAGCTTTCTTGCTGCTGTTGCGCCGCCTGCGTCACTTCCTCTACGCTCAACCCTAGTGCAGTTGCGACTTGCTGGACAATCAATCCCAACGCCAAAAATCGCGCTACTGCTTCTAATTTTGCCTTGAGTTCAGCATCCTGAAAGGCTTCTTGATAGAACCTCGTATTTTTTAGATCTCTTAAACTAACATTGCTGCTATGTCCTTGCGACTATTGTTCGGCAACTTATAAACATAGTTTGACCCTGTTTTCTTTTCTTAAGTTTCAAAGCAAGCGTTGTGAGTCTAGGCAATATCTACTTTGAAAGTATATTTTTGAAATGCATCCAATTAGGATGCATTTTAGATGAAAATATAGAAGTCATCAGCAGCCACAACAACTAATTTATCGCCTATTAGCTACTTAAGAGGAGCAACAATAAAGGCAGCCATTGTGACGCTCTGATAACAGTAAAATAGTAGGATAAAAATGCGATCGCGCCTCTGCTTTATTGCTTTTAATCTTTAACATTCTTGACATTTAAAACACCGTTTGGGCAATATTTCGCACAGTACGAAATAGAGCTTTTTGCCTTTAAGTGCAGGTAATTGTATAAGTTTTGTTTAAACAAAAATGTGCCTAGTTCCTTGACAGGGAACTAGACACATCTTTAGAAAAGCGATCGCGCTGTAGATAATTAGCTAGAAGTTGAAGCAGCCAACTCTGCCAGACGTTCCTGCTGGTCTTGAGAAATACAAGACTGAATAATTTCATCGATATCACCTTCTAAAACCGGGTTCAGCGAAAAATTCTGACCCAAGCGGTGATCCGTCGCCCGACTGTCTTTGTAATTATAAGTGCGGATTTTCTCCGAGCGCGATCCCGTGCCCACCTGACTGCGCCGCATCGACGTAACAGCTTCCTGTTGTTCGCGCAGCTTGATCTCATAAAGCTTGGCACGCAGGATCTGCATCGCCCGTTCTTTGTTTTGCAACTGCGATCGCTCTTCGGTACAGAAAATCCTAATCCCCGTAGGCTTGTGCATCAGGTCAACAGCTGTTTCCACCTTGTTGACGTTTTGCCCACCCGCACCGCCAGACCGAGCCGTAGTCATTTCAATATCCTTCGGGTCGATATGGATTTCCACATCGTCCACCTCTGGCATTACGGCGACAGTAGCAGTTGAGGTGTGAACTCGTCCCCCAGCCTCGGTGACAGGCACGCGCTGCACCCGATGGACGCCCGCTTCAAACTTCAGTTTGCTGTAAACTTGGTCGCCCTGAATCTCCAGAATCGCTTCTTTGAAGCCGCCCATCTCGGCTAGAGACTCGCTTACTAGCTTGACCTTCCAGTTTTGGGTTTCAGCATAGCGCGAGTACATCCGCACTAAGTCGCCAGCCCAGATACTCGCTTCATCACCGCCAGTACCAGCGCGGATTTCCAACATGATGTTCTTGTCATCATTTGGGTCGCGGGGCAATAGCAATACTTTGAGGCGCTTTTCCAACTCTTCTAGCTTTGCTTCTAGTTCTTCGACTTCCAGAGCTGCCATTTGTTGGAACTCTGGCTCGCTTGCCGATTCTTTAACTACCTGTTTTGCTCCCAGCAAGTCTTGCTGAGTGGTTTTCCAGGTATCGTAGGTGTTGACCACTTCCTCTAGTGAAGAGCGCGACCTGGCTACCCGTTGATACTCGTTGGGATCTCTGGCGACATCGGGATCGGCCAGTCGGCGAGTTAATTCATTAAAGGTTTGCTCGACAGATTTTAGTTTCTCCAGCAGGTAAGTTTCAGCCATGACGAGTGCGATCGCTCCTTAAAAACAGCTTGCGTTGCAAAGCATTAAAACTTTCAACCCAGCATCGGCTGGGTGTTTGTAATAAAGCAAGCAACCCCGCTATTTTTTCTGTTTTTTCCCTGAATCCTCTGTTTGGGATTGATCTTCTGAGAGCATGCCGTATTTCCGCATGAAGCGCTCAACTCGGCCTTCTGTGTCAATGATTTTTTGAGTTCCGGTGTAGAAGGGGTGATTACCAGACCATACATCAACGTGCAGTTCTGGTTTAGTCGAGCCAACGGTCATCACTTCTTTGCCGTTACAGAACACCTTCGCTTCTGGATACCACTTGGGGTGAATATCAGGTTTAGCCATTTTTTTCCTCTGTTTGGATTAACGGTTAATAGGGTAATTGGTAATGGGTAATTGGTAATGGGGAAGATTTATTCCCCAGTCTGTTGAACAGGCGTCTTGTCTGTGTCCCAGTGCCCAGTTCCCACTACCTACTAGCTTAACGCTTAGAGTACTGAGGCGCTTTGCGGGCTTTGTGCAAGCCGTATTTCTTGCGCTCTTTAGCTCGCGGATCGCGGGTTAGATAGCCTTCTATTTTCAAAGGCTTGCGGTTTTCTGGATCTAGCTGGCACAGCGCTCTAGCTACTCCCAGACGTATTGAGTCAGATTGTCCTGTCAATCCACCGCCGTGAGCCTTCACCAGAATGTCATACTCAGTTTCGAGTCCCAGCGTTTCTAGCGGGGCTTTCGCTGTTGAGATATAGCTGGCATTGTAGTTGAAGTAATTGTCTCCAGGTCTGTCGTTGACAATCAACTGTCCAGTACCGGGAACTAGGCGCACTCGTGCAATGGAAGCTTTGCGGCGTCCTGTGCCCCAGTACATTGCTTGTCCGCTCTGTTGTTCTAGTGCTTGCATTAGTTCTGTTCTCCTGGAAGGGTATTAATTTTTAGTTCTTGGGGTTTTTGCGCGTCGTGGGGATGGTCTGGCCCCTCATAAACTTTGAGCTTGGTGAACAACTGTTTTCCGAGGGAATTTTTTGGCAGCATCCCCTTGACGGCGTGTTCAATAATTCTCTCTGGCAGACGAGCTTGCAGCTTGGCAAAACTTTCTGTCTTCATACCACCAGGGCGTCCGGAATGGCGGAAGTAGACCTTCTGCGTGCGTTTTTTGCCAGTGACTTGGACTTTCTCGGCGTTAATGACGATTACGAAGTCGCCCGTATCCATGTGGGGGGTGTAGGTTGGTTTGTTTTTTCCCCTCAAAATCATGGCGATCGCGCTGGCCAAACGTCCCAATCGGTGGTCGGCAGCATCGATGATGTACCAAGTTTGGTCTAGGGTATCTTTAGTGGGAAGAGGAGTTTTGTTCATAAGATTTATGAGTGTTGTAGAGACGCGCTGAATCGCGTCTGAGTTTTGAGCTAGTTATTAATCATTACTCATTGGTCAAAAGGCCAATGAGTAATGATTAATGACTGAGGACAAACTTGGGCTGGGTGTCAAACCAAACTTCGCGGTCGAACGGCATTTCTGGGTAGCCAACGCGCAGCAGGCACAGACCTTTGGCGGGGGCAGCATATTTTACTTCATGTCGCCGCTGGTTTACCCAGATTTCGGTGAAGTCTTCGGGCGATCGCTCTCCCTTGCCTACTTGCACCAGCAAACCCACCAGCAGCCTCACCATACCGTATAAAAATCCGTTGGCCTGAATTTCGATCTGAATAAACTGACCTGTTCGGTTACATTCTGCTGCCTGCACGTCTACCCATGAATGAGATCTTCCTGAGTTAGACCTGTGAAAGGCAGCGAAATGGTGCTTTCCCATCATTGGGTTCAGAGCCGCTTGGATTTTCGATTCATCAAGCGGTGCATAATAATAATGCCAACTGAAGGGCTTTACGAACAAGTTAGGCCGATGGTCGGTGTATATCGTATAGCGATAACGCCTAAAGGAAGCTGAGAAGCGAGCGTGCCAGTTTGGGGGTACGGGGGCACTCGCTCGAATCAGAATATCTTTGGGCAGGTGATTGTTTAGAACTGCCGCCCACTTGTCAGCTGGTATGGAACCTGTGGCGTCAAAGTGTGCGACTTGCGCTGCCGCATGAACTCCGGTATCGGTTCGACCGGCTCCTATTAGATTTACCGCTCGCTCCTGCACGCTAGAGAGGACTTTTTCTATTTCCTCCTGTACGCTTCGTCCGTTGGTTTGCCGCTGCCAGCCATGAAAATGAGTGCCCAGGTATTGAATTACCAGGGCAACTCGCTGTTTGTCTGCGTCCTTAGCGTTGTCCATTGCTATTGACTTTTGACTCTGGGGCTATGACCAGCAATGATGACCTCAGACCAGCTCGATGATAGCCATTTCGGCATTGTCTCCCCGACGGCGGATGGTTCGGGAAATGCGGGTATATCCGCCCTGGCGATCTCCGTAGCGAGAAGCGACCTGCTCAAATAGAGCGTGAACGAGATCCTTGTCGTAGATATAGCCCAGGGCTTGGCGACGCGCTGACAACGTGCCGTCTTTAGCTAGGGTAATTATCTTTTCGACTTCTGGCCTCAGCGCTTTTGCTCGCGTTTGAGTGGTGGTGATCCGACCGTGACGAATCAGTTCAGTAGCCAGCGTCCTAAGTAGCGCTTTGCGCTGGTCGGCTGGTAATCCAAGTTGTGGGACGCGACAACGGTGACGCATAATGATCGGTTAATGGGTAATGGTTAATGGTTAATTGGTGATGGATAAGGGCTACCAAAATGGCGATCGCTATTATCCTCTTACCTCAACTTTGTTTTGCCGCCTTTTCATGTGGCAAAGTTATGCCTAGCCGCTTCTGCAAGGCTTCAATTACCTCCTCAGCAGACTTTAGGCCAAAGTTTTTAATTTCTAGCAAATCCTCTTGGGTGTAATCCCGCAAGTCTGCTACCGTGTTAATTTGGGCACGCTTTAGACAGTTGTAAGCTCTCACCGAAAGCTGCAATTCTTCAATTGGAATCTGGCTTGTGGGGTCTTCATCATCTGTATAGTCGTCTTTCATCGACTCTAAGGTGATTTCTTTGAGAGGATTAAACAGATCCACCACTATGCTGGCGGCTTGACTAAGTGCCTCTTGAGGACTAATGCTGCCATTTGTCCAAATTTCCAAAATCAGCCTATCTCTTTCGAGAGAACCATCAATTCTGGCATCTTCAACGCTGTAATTTACCTTATGCACTGGCATAAATACAGCATCTATCTGGAGGAAGTCCACAGCTGTGGCTTCATCGCGTCCCCGTTCTACAGCTCGATAACCTTTGCCTTTGTCAACGCGGAACTCCATTTCCAGCGTTGCTCCCTCAGCTAGTGTTGCCACATATTGCGAGGGAGAAACCACCTCTACTTCGGATGGCAAATCAAATCTTTCGGCTGTTACGGTTGCCGGGCCTTTTACCAGAAGCCTACCAATTTGGTGTTGCGAGGTATGGCTTTTGAGAACAATTTCCTTCATGTTCAGCAAAATTTCCAGAACATCCTCTCGCACCCCCTTTATTGTGGCAAACTCATGGTTAACCCCCGCAATGCGAACCGCTGTCACCGCTGACCCTTCCAGGTTGGACAGCAGAACCCGCCTCAGCGCGTTGCCCACGGTCGTGCCTTGACCGCGTTCGAGAGGCTCCAGGACAAATTTGCTATATTGACTCTGATTCTTCTCAGTCTTGGACTCTACACACTCGATCTGAAACTGCGCCACGGAGTGACCTCCCTTGTTCATAAGACCCCTGGAAAGCACCTTCACGCCTTCCCAACGTTGCTCGATGCAAATTTGCCTAATTTAGATGACAATCCCTACGCACTAACTTTTTTAGATTTAGCTCATAGGCTGCGAACAGTATTAACCGCCGGGATCGTACTCCAACCGACACTTTTTTCCGCCGAGCCGAAAGTAAAATTGTCCCTAGACTCGACGCCGCTTGGGTGGACGGCAGCCGTTGTGGGGAATTGGCGTCACATCGCGGATCATAGTAATTTCCAGATTTGCTCCTTGCAGCGCCCGAATTGCTGTTTCTCGACCTGCTCCAGGTCCACTTACCATTACTTCTACCTGCCGCATTCCCTGATCTACAGCTCTTCGAGCAGCACTTTCGGCGGCTGTCTGAGCCGCAAAAGGCGTTCCTTTCTTAGCTCCTTTAAAGCCGCTAGAGCCGCTGGATGCCCAGGAAATAACGTCACCATTTATGTCAGAAATTGTGACAATAGTGTTGTTAAACGTAGACTGTATGAATGCTACTCCGTTGGGTACGTTGCGTTTTTGCTTTTTTGCACCAGTTTTCTTAGTTGGTCGCGCCATGTCGGTCTATTTGACTGTAGTGATAATTGGTTTGCAGCAATTCGATTGGATATTGGAGATTTTAGATTTTAAATTTAGTCAAAATCTAAAATCCTCGGAGGCGGAGAATCCCGACCTCCGCAAAATCCACAATTGAAACACAGTTATTTAGGCCCTGGAGCCTTTCTCTTGCCAGCAACAGTAAGGCGTCTGCCACGTCTGGTTCGCGCATTTGTGCGCGTCCTCTGTCCGCGCACGGGCAAGCCCATGCGGTGACGGCGGCCACGATATGTACCAATGTCAACTAGGCGCTTGATGTTTATTGACTCCAAGCGCCTAAGATCTCCTTCTACCTCATAGTTGGTTTCTACCGCTTCTCGCAGGGCGGCTACTTGAGGATCGGTTAAGTCTTTTACCCTGATATCGGGATTAACCCCTGTTGTCGCCAAAATTTCCTGAGACCGTGATAGCCCGATTCCATAAATGTATGTCAGACCGATCTCTACGCGCTTTTCGCGGGGAAGGTCTACCCCAGCAATCCGTGCCACGCTTTTTGTCTCCCTCTTATGCGTTGAATGCTAAATTTTTTGACTTTAGACTTTAGACTTTAAACTTTACAATTTAGACTTTGGTTTTTATACCATTAACTGTCTATAATCGATTGTTTGCAGTCTACCCTCACCTCTAGGATGAATAGGGTCAGTCTATAGTTTTTCGTCCCTAGTCACTTGTGTGTTGTGGTTGAACGAGTTATCCTTGGCGTTGCTTGTGTTTTGGGTTAGCACAAATCACCATAACTCGTCCGCGCCGCCGAATAACTCGGCATTTCTCACAAATTTTACGAACAGATGCTCGAACTTTCATGCCTCTCCTGGCAATACTGCAAGCTCAGTATTATATCATTTTTTGCTTGTGTTTGTCAGTAAATTGGAATTGAGTAATTTAATTAGATAAGCTTTTTTTAAACCTATTTCTTGCGTAGACGGTAAGTGATTCTGCCTTTGGTTAAGTCATAGGGTGTCAGTTCAACTTTGACGCGATCGCCTGGGAGAATTTTGATGTAATTCCGGCGTATTTTACCGGAAATATGGGCTAAAACATTAAACCCATTATCCAAATCAACACGAAACATAGCGTTGGGCAGCGATTCTGTCACCGTGCCTTCCATTTCGATTAAATCTTGTTTAGCCAATTTGTCTTTTCCTCAATTAGTACTTGTTTGCTGAAGTTCACTCAGCTGTTCCCAACCCTTTACTTCACGAACGGTATGTTAATCAAGGGGTGGCTTAACATATTTTATCAAATATTTATTCCCAAGCAGGTGAGAGACTTAACTCCTAGTCATCTCACCTAGAGCTGTGACTAACCCCGTACAGATTAAGGAAGGGTAGTTAAAGAGCGATCAGCTCTTTAAGAGTGGTTGTAACTTCATTAAGGGAGCGATCGCCATCCACCGATACCAAAATTTGGCGATCGCTGTAGTAATCAATTAAAGGAGCAGTCTGCTGACGATATACTTCCAAACGGTGGCTAATAACCTCCGGCGTATCATCCGCTCTTCCTTCCTTACGCGCCCGTCCCAGCATCCGCTCAACTAGAACTTCGTCCGCTACTTCCATGTTGACTACGCGATCGCAGCCTTGACTCATTTCCCGCAACAGGTTGTCCAAAAAATTAGCTTGGTTAACGTTACGTGGAAAGCCATCTAGTATCCACCCAGCTTTAGCATCTGGCTGATTTAGACGTTCCCGTATCAAATCCAAAATCAAATCATCCGGAACCAACTCGCCGCGATCCATGTAGGACTTTGCTTTCAGACCCAGAGGCGTACCTTCAGCCTTGGCATTGCGTAAAATGTCACCAGTGGAAATATGAGGAATTTCGCAAACATCAGCCAGTATTTTGGCTTGCGTTCCTTTCCCTGCCCCTGGAGGTCCCAAAAATATCAATCGTGTCACTTGTCGCTTGTCCTTTGTTAGTTGTTAGTTGGGTAAAGGCTAAGCATTGCGGCAATTAAATTTTGGTATGAGCCGCTAAATATTTGTCGCGCAACGCCTGCCACCCTTACAGTTGTTAGTTGTTAGTTGTTATTCGCCACTACCCACTAACAAAAACTACTAACCCCTAACCACTGAGCGCCGCCTACTGTTTGACCATTCCTTCGTAGCGCTGCGAGATAACGTAAGTTTGAATTTGTTTGGCTGTATCAATTGCGACGCCAACCAGAATCAATAAAGAAGTAGCTGCCAAACCCCTAAATGTCGTTACACGGATGACTCCTTCGATAGCTGTTGGGATGATGGCCACCAAACCCAAAAATATAGCACCCAAGAACGTCAGGCGATTCAATACGCGCTCCACATAGTCAGTAGTGGCTTTACCCGGACGAATTCCGGGAATGCTTGCTCCCATCTTCTTCAGGTTCTGCGACAAATCGACTGGGTTAACAATCAGCGAGGAGTAGAAATAGCTGAAGAACACAATCAATACTAGGTAAACCGTTGCATATATCCAGGGTGTCTGACCGTTTGGGTTCAAATAATTACTAGAAACCTGGACTATAACTTGATGGAGATTCGCTACTACTTCATTTTTGCTGTTCTTTGTAACCTGTTCTAAAAAACTAGGTAGAACTAGGACTGAAGATGCAAAAATAATGGGCATAACTCCACCTTGGTTTAGCCGCAGCGGCAGATAGCTATTGCGCTCCCGATATAGACGACGACCTACCTGACGGCGTGCAGAAACAATAGGAATTCGTCTGGTTCCTTCTTGCACAAAGACAATCCCCACAATCATGATGAGGAAAACCAGTAGCAGGATAATTACCCTACCCACGAACTCGCGATCGCTGTTCTGAGCCTGTTCGATAGTTTTGCCCAGAGATGTGGGCAGAGTAGCAACAATATTTAGAAAAATCAACAAGGATGCGCCGTTACCAATCCCTCGCTCTGTAATCAGCTCCGACACCCACATAACAAACATGGATCCTGCTGTCAGAGCCAGCGCTGTTGAAGCAACAAATAACGGTCCTCCGCCATTTATTGCATACCGCTGTAGCAAGGTAGTGGTAATAACACCACTTTGAATTACGGCCCAAACCAGCGATACATACCGAGTTATCTGAGAAATTTTTCGCCGTCCTGCCTCACCTTCATCCTTCTGCAATTTTTCCAAAGAGGGGATGGCCGCAGTCAAAAGCTGGATAATGATGGAGGCATTAATATATGGCAAAATTCCCAGAGCAAAAATGCCCACAGCGGAGAGGCCGCCTCCAGAGAAAATGTCTAAAAAACCAACCAGTTGGTTAGTTTGAAGATCTTGCCCTAGCTGAGCGCGGTTAATTCCGGGGACTGGTATATGAATGCCAAGGCGAATCAAAATTAGCAAGCCGATGGTGACAAGCAGCCGACCGCGAAGGCCAGCTGCTTGAGCCATCTGCATAAAAGTCTCTTGAGCTGTTGGGGCTTTGTCTCGACTTACGACCATTAAGGAATACCTCGCACAAAAGGAGTCATTAGTAAGCAGCCATTAATCAGCACTCTTCAGTCAAAAGCCAGATTAATTCTGGCTTTTTGCTGATAAATTCTGACTTATGGCTTACTTTTGTCTTCATTCTGGCTTCTGGCTTGCAGACTCCTCGATTACTTCACAGCTCCCACCCGCTGCCTCAATCTTGTTGCGAGCACCAGCGGTGAAAGCAGCTGCTTTCACGTTCAGACTCACATTTAGATCTCCGTCACCAAGAATCTTGAGAGGGCCATCATTTGTTGTAATAATTTTGGCCTTTATCAACGAAGCTAGGGTAACATCTGTATTAGCCGGGAGTGAAGCCAGCTTACCTACGTTGATCGTAGTGTATTGTTTGCGATTGATGACAGTAAAGTGCTTTAACTTGGGCAGACGCCGATACAGCGGAAGTTGACCCCCTTCAAAGCCAGGGCGCGTACCTGCCCCCGATCTCGACTTTTGTCCGCGCATCCCTAAACCTGCGCTGGCACCTTGACCTGCTGCAATACCCCTACCTACACGGCGGCGGCGCTTTGTTGAGCCTTTTTTAGGCTGAAGATTATCTAATTTCATGTCTTTTTCCTTTGTTAGTTGTTAGTTGTTAGTTGTTAGTTGTTTAGTGTTGGTTATTAGCCATCTTTACCTATTACCTACTAACTACTAACTACTAACTACTAACCATTAAGCGTATAGGTTTTCGATGGAAATGCCACGTTCTTCAGCCACATCAGCAAATGTGCGTAGTGTGGAAAGGGCATTAACGGCAGCTCTAGCGTTGTTCAATGGATTATTTGAACCCAACTGTTTGGCCAAAATATTGCGAACACCAGCTAATTCCAGCACCGTTCGCACTGCTCCACCTGCAATAACCCCAGTTCCAGGTGCGGCGGGGCGCATCATTACTTTTGCACCTCCACCATCACCGTTAATTGGATGGGGAATGGAATTGGACTTAGTTAAAGGAACATCAATTAAGTGCTTTTTGCCGTCTGCGACGCCTTTGCGTACTGCCCCAATAACATCGCTAGCTTTACCGACTCCAACACCCACCTGCCCACGTTCGTTACCAACGACAACGATCGCACGGAAGCTGAGTTTTTTTCCACCTTTAACAACCTTGCTGACGCGACGTATTTGGATCACGCGCTCTTGAAAGGTGCTTTCCTTTTCTTTGCGGGCAGAGCTTTTGCGACGCTCTTTGCCCTGGCTTTTGTCTTTATCTCTAGGAGTGCGATTTGCGTCCATTAGAAATCTAAACCAGCTTCTCGAGCTGCCTCCGCTAAAGCTTTTACGCGACCGTGGTATAAGTTGCCGCCCCGGTCAAAGACGACTTTTTGAATTCCTTGCTCGAGCGATCGCTGTGCAATCAACTTGCCCACCTGGGCTGATGCTTCACAGCTTGCTCCCGTTGTTAATTGCGACTTTACCTCTGGTTCCAGAGTGGAGGCAGCAGCCAAAGTATGCTGCTTTTGGTCGTCAATAACCTGGGCATAAATGTGCTGGTTCGAGCGAAACACTGCTAGCCTTGGACGGTCTGCTGTCCCGTCTACCTTGCCGCGCACCCGCCGATGTCGAATCCGAATTGATTCTCTACGACTAACCTTCATAATTACTTCTTACCTGCCTTACCAGCTTTACGTCTAACCACTTCACCGGCGTAGCGGATACCTTTACCCTTGTAAACTTCCGGTGGACGGACAGCACGGATTTTGGCGGCTGTGTTCCCTACGATTTCTTTATCAATGCCGCTGACAATCACGTTGGTGTTGTTTTCCACCGCCAACTGGACGCCTTCGGGGGGTTCAATTTGAACCTGGTGGCTGTAACCGACATTCAAGATCAGATTGCGGCCTTGAACCTGCGCTCTATAACCGACCCCTTGAATTTCCAAACGCCGCTGAAATCCTGTAGACACGCCTTCGACCATGTTTGATACCAGGGTGCGAGACAAGCCGTGACGCTGGCGGGCAGGCCGGGAGTCATTTTTGGCTTTCACCAGTATGGTGGAGCCTTCCTGCTCTACTGTCACCTCAGCTGGTAGAATCCTGGAAAGTTGACCTTTAGGACCTTTAATTGCAACTTGTTGCCCATCAATAGCAACTTCTACCTTAGCCGGGATGTTAATGGGGCGCTTGCCAATACGAGACATTACTCACTACTCCTTACTAATTTTGGATTTTGGATTTTGGATTTAATCTAAAATCCAAAATCTAAAATCGGGACTACCAAATGTAGCACAGCACTTCCCCACCTACACCCTGACGCCGCGCTTGACGATCCGTCATAATGCCACTGGAGGTAGAAATAATTGCAATTCCGATACCTCCCAGCACGCGGGGTAATTCTTTGCGGTTGGAGTAAACCCGCAAACCGGGTTTGCTAACTCGCTTCAAGGCGTTAATCAGCGGTTGGCGGTTCTTGCCCTTGTATTTGAGGGTGATCGCCAAATTTCGCTTGACGCCTTCGCCAACTTCTTCAAACTCACCAATGAAGCCTTCTTCCTTGAGTACTTGGGCAATGCTGCGGGTCATTTTTGTTGCCGGTACTTCTGTTGTTTGATGCCGCGATAAACCTGCATTCCGAATGCGGGTCAGCATATCTGCAATTGTGTCGTTCGCCGCCATTGTTCCCTCTTTACTTTACTGCCTCAGCTATCCCGGAAGGGCATACCCATTTCTTTGAGTAAGGCGCGTCCCTCTTCGTCCGTCTTTGCCGTTGTGATGATGGAGACATCCATGCCTCGAATTTGATCGATGCTGTCGTACTCTATTTCTGGAAAAATAAGCTGCTCTCTAATGCCTAAGCTGTAGTTTCCGTGACCGTCAAAGCTTTTCGGACTGACGCCGCGAAAGTCACGAATCCGAGGCAGTGCCAAGCTAATTAGGCGGTCGAGAAAGGCATACATCCGATCGCTTCGCAGTGTTACCATGACGCCCACTGGCATACCTTGGCGGATCTTGAAACCCGCGATCGCTTTTTTGGCTCGCGTCACTACTGGTTTTTGACCTGCGATCCGGCCAATTTCGGTTATAGAAGATTCCAGCGCTTTGGCGTTAGAAGACGCTTCACCCAAGCCCCTGTTGATCGTAACTTTCACTACCTTCGGTACTTGATGGATGTTTGTGTATTTAAACTGCTCCATCAGTTTGGGGACAAGCGTCTCTTGATATATCGATTTCAGTCGTTGTGCCATAGTTTTTTTGTTCCTCCCTGGGCTTGGTCAGGGAAATAGTTTTGCCTGTTTTTGTTGAGTTTTGAGTTACGAAAGTAATTCTAAATTCTCCACTCAAACCTCAATATTATTTGTCGATGATCTCACCAGTTTTCTTCAGCATCCGCACCTTACGCCCATCTTCCGTAAAGGTGTAACAGACACGGCTGGCTACCTTCTCTTTCGTGGAATAAAGCATAACGTTTGAACTGTGGACAGGAGCCTCCAAAGTGATGATTTGGCCGGATTCTCCTTCTTGTTGAGGTTTGACGTGCTTGGTTATGATGTTAACCCCTTTGACAATCACCTTACTGAGTTTTGGTAACGTCCGGAGGATTTCACCTACCTTGTCTTTATCTTTACCAGAAATCACCTGTACCGTATCGCCTTTTTTGACGTGCATTTTATGGCGTACAGTAGTTTTGGTTTTGGCAGTTTTATATTGTTTTGCCATCAGAGTACCTCGGGAGCTAAAGAAACAATTTTGGTGAAGTTCTTATCGCGCAGCTCACGCGCAACAGGACCGAAAACGCGAGTTCCTCTGGGGTTGTTGTCTGCGTTGATAATTACGGCAGCATTGTCGTCGAAACGAATGCTCATACCGCTATCGCGGCGCATACCCTTGCGGGTGCGGACGATCACAGCTCGCACTACGTCTGATTTTTTTACCGCCATATTAGGAATAGCATCTTTGACAACGGCGATGATCACGTCGCCAACGCCGCCATAGCGACGGTTCCCGGCACCCAAGACGCGGATGCACATCAATTTTCGTGCCCCGCTATTGTCAGCGACATTTAGGTAGGATTGGGGTTGTATCACAATTTATCTCCCTGCAAGATTTTGGATTTTGGATTAGTGATAATGGACTTTATTTGTAAATCCAAAATCTAAAATGCAAAATTTATTTGAGGATTTCCGCAACGATCCAACGCTTGGTACGACTTAGGGGGCGCGTTTCCTGAATGCGGACGCGATCGCCCTCTTTGCACTCATTTGCCTCGTCGTGAGCTTTGTATCGCTTGGTACGCACCACAATTTTTCCGTACTTGGGGTCTGGAGAACGGTTTTCCACCGCCACTACGACTGTCTTATTCATCTTGTCGCTTACAACCAGACCCACTCTTTCTTTAACTGGCATTGGAGTCTACTCCTCGTCTTTTGCATCAGGTTGTGTAACGCTCTCTGTCTCAGAAGAAGCCGCAGCTTGCCGCCGCTCTCCTTCCACAGTCATCAACTGCGCCAGACGATGTTTGGCATGTTTAAACTGGTGCGGCTTTTCCAAACGTCGAGTTGCTTGCTGCATCCGCAATTCAAACAACTGACGCTTGGCAGCTAAAATCTCATCAGCCAGTTGTGCGTCGTTTAAGTTTCTGGCATCTTCTATCTTGGGCAGAGGCATAATCTACGACTGTTCCTCTTCACGAGTGATAAACTTCGTCTTAATCGGCAACTTTTGTGAAGCCAAGCGCATGGCCTCTCTCGCGGTTTCTTCGGAAACTCCGGAAATTTCAAACAACACGCGCCCCGGTTTAACTACAGCCACCCAAAACTCTGGCGAGCCTTTACCAGATCCCATCCGCGTTTCAGCAGGACGCATGGTAACGGGTTTATCCGGGAAAATGCGAATCCAGATTTTTCCACCCCGACGAATATAACGGGTCATCGCTCGACGGCTGGCTTCAATTTGGCGCGAGGTAATCCAGGCGGGTTCTGTGGACTGGAGACCAAACTCACCAAAGTTAAGGTTGTTACCGCGAGTGGCTAGGCCAGCCATACGCCCGCGCTGTTGTTTGCGGAATTTAGTTCTTCTGGGACTTAACATGATTTGGTAATTGGGAATTGGGAATTGGGAATTGAGAATTGGGAATTGGGAATTGGGTTTGTTCTTTCCTATTACCCATTACCCATTACCGCTTCCCCTTATTCAGAACGGTCTTCAAAATTCTGACGGCGGCGACGCTGTTGTTGACGGCGTGGTTGAGCCGCAGGAGTAGGCTCTTGTTCCTGACCGGGAATTATTTCCCCTTTGAAGATCCAAACTTTGACGCCAAGAATTCCGTAGATGGTTTTGGCTGTCCGGTAAGCATAATCAATGTCTGCGCGGAGGGTATGCAGAGGTACTCTGCCTTCTCTCGTCCATTCGGTTCGGGCAATTTCCGCCCCATTTAACCGACCGCTTACCTGCACTTTAATTCCTTGAACTTCAGCGCGTTGGGCGCGTTGAATTGCCTGACGCACGACTCTCCGGAAGGAAACCCGTCTCTCTAGCTGTTGGGCAATGTACTCAGCAATCAGCCCTGCATCGGCATCAACCCGTTGTACTTCCACAACGTTAATGCGAATCTGACGGCTGCCGCTGCCCAGTTCTTGTACAAGACCGGCACGCAGTTGTTCAATGCCTGCACCGCCTCTACCCACAACTACGCCAGGACGAGCTGTATGGATTTCTAAATCTATCTGATCGGCTTTGCGCTCAATTCGCACTGCTGCAATACCAGCATTGCTGAGAGTTCTCTCAACAAACTGCCGAATTTTGTGGTCTTCTTGCAAAAGTTCGGGATAGCGCTTGGCATCGGCATACCAACGGGAACGATGCTCTTGGGTAATACCCAGCCTAAACCCAATTGGATGAATTTTCTGTCCCACAAATACCTCCTATCTAATAGCGTTGAGCGTTGAGTTTTAAGTTTTGAATTTAATAATTAAAACTTTTCACTCCTAATTCATAACCCGTTGATGCTAAGTCTTGACTATTCTTGCTCGCTTGCGTCAGCCGCAACAGCAACGGTGATATGGCACGTTGGCTTGCGAATTTGATAGGCTCTACCTTGAGCGCGGGGTCTAAATCTCTTCAGCGATGGCCCCTGATCGGCATAAGCCTGAGAAATCACCAGGTTATTACGGTCAAGCCCAGCGTTATGCTCGGCGTTAGCCACAGCTGAACGGACTAACTTACGGATTGGTTCGCAAGCGCGATAGGGCATAAACTCCAAAATAATTAGAGCTTCTCGATAAGATATTCCCCTAATCTGATCGAGAACCCGCCGTACTTTGTGAGCCGACATTCTGACGTAACGCGCGCTCGCTTTTACTTCTGTATTTGTATCAACCGCCATAATCTTCTCCTAGACTTATAAATTCTGAATTATGAATTACAAATTCCGAATTAAATTCATCGTTCATAATTCAAAATTCATAATTATCTACCCGACTTCTTATCGCTCTTCGAGTGTCCGCGAAACGTCCGCGTGGGAGCAAATTCGCCTAATTTGTGCCCTACCATCTGTTCGCTGACAAAAACGGGAACGTGTTGACGTCCGTTGTGAACTGCTATCGTATGTCCCACCATCTGCGGCAGTATTGTCGAAGCACGAGACCAAGTTTTGATCAACTGCTTTTCGCCCTTGGCGTTGAGCTTTTCAATCTTACTCAGCAGATGATCCGCAACAAAAGGACCTTTTTTAAGAGAACGACCCATATTTACAGAATTGTGAGTTTTGAATTATCAGGCAACCAACTAAATACTAAAGATAGTTAATAAGTTTGAGCTTTGAGTTAAAAAGCCTTACCTTCATCACTCAAACTCATAACTATTTAAGACTCGCGACCACCACGGCTACGCTTAGAGGTTTTCCGACGACGACGGACAATCAAAGAATTACTAGGCTTCTTCGGTTTGCGAGTTTTAGCTCCCAAGGTTGGCTTACCCCAAGGCGTCACTGGCCCCGGACGACCGATAGGCGCACGCCCTTCACCACCACCGTGCGGGTGGTCAACTGGGTTCATCACGCTTCCTCTGACTTTGGGGCGGCGTCCTTTCCAGCGATTACGACCAGCCTTACCAATGCTTATATTTCTGGCTTCGATGTTGCCGACTTGTCCAATTGTGGCGTAGCACTCGCGACGCACCATACGGACTTCACCTGAAGGCAGCTTAATCGTTACATAATCGCCTTCTTTAGCTACCACCTGAGCGGCTGCACCAGCTGCGCGAACAATTTGGCCGCCCTTACCTGCCACCAATTCCACATTATGAACTGTTGTACCCAAGGGAATTTTGCCTAGTGGCAGAGCATTGCCAATTTCAATTGGTGCGTCGGGTCCAGCGCTGATGGACGTACCCACCATCAACCCAACTGGGTGGAGAATATAACGTTTTTCTCCATCTTGGTAAAACACTAGGGCAATCCTAGCGTTGCGGTTGGGGTCGTACTCAATCGCGGCTACTTTAGCAGGTATGTTGCGCTTGTCGCGACGAAAGTCAATTATGCGATAAAGCTGTTTGTGGCCGCCACCGCGCCGCCTGCTGGTTATGATGCCGCGATTGTTGCGCCCTTGAGGGCTATGGCTGTTGCGAGTTAGTGATTTCTCCGGCTCACTCTTTGTGATTTCAGAAAAGTCAGAAACGCTACGTTGCCGAGTTCCTGGAGTGTATGGCCGATAAATGCGGGTGCCCATAACAGAGTTGTTAGTTGTTAGTTGTTAGTTGTTAGTCATTGGTTGTTAGTTTCTAGTTGCTAGTTGTGGTTAGCCACTAGCCGCTAGCCAAAACCCCACCAGCCACTAACTAAACTTCTGGGAATAGGATATTTTGGAGCGATTCTCCTGCTGCTAGAGTCACGATCGCTCTTTTGTAATTCGGCTTAAATCCGATAAATTTGCCGACGCGGCGCTTTTTGCGTGGAGGGCGAATGGTGTTTACGCTCTCGACTTTGACCTTTAACAGGTCTTCAATTGCCGCTTTTATTTCTGGTTTTGTCGCGGTGGGAACAACTTCAAAGACATACTTGTTCTGCTCCATCAGCAGAGTAGCCTTCTCGGTCACAATTGGCCGCAGCACCAAATCCGCGAGGTCGCGGGGGTTATACTTAGTCACTGTAAACCTCCTGGATTTTGGCTAGGGCGGATGCGGTTGTCACGATTTTGTCAGCATCCAACACGTCATAGACATTTATGTTAGTGGCGGATATTAGCTTGAGGTTGGCTATATTTCTAGCTGACAAATAAACCATTTCTTCGCGTTCATTCAAGATGAGTAAGATTTTTGATTCTGGCTCAACTCCCCAACGCGCGATCGCTTGTACAAGTTCCTTGGTTTTAGGCTGAGGCAACTTATCAGCAAATGGCTCAACCACAATTATGTCTTCAGCACGACTCTGAATTGCTGTTCTCAGTGCTAGCCGCCGCTCTTTGCGGTTCATCTTGGTTTCATAGTCCCTCGGCTTGGGACCGAATATCACACCGCCGCCCCGCCACAGTGGGGAACGAATAGAACCAGCTCTAGCGCGACCAGTTCCTTTTTGGCGCCAAGGTTTGCGTCCTCCACCTCTAACTTCCGCACGGGTTTTGGTGCTCGCTGTTCCTTGACGCGCATTTGCTAGTTGTCTGACTACGGCTCTGTGGACAATATGACTAGCATTCTCTGCTTTAGCAACCTGTAATTCCAGTGTTGCTTGTCCTACTTGTTCGCCGTCCCAGTTTCGCACCACGCATTCAACCATCTTCTCTGTCCTCTGTACGTTTGTCCTTTGTCCGTTTGTTACTGGCCAACCAGCAATTACCGATGGCCAATTACTAATGGCCAATGACTATCGACCTACTTTTTTCTCAGGCACAATACTAAGAAGCGCACCGGGTTTACCGGGAACAGCTCCCTTGATCAGCAACAAATTGCGCTCGGTGTCCACTCGCACGACGGTCAATTTGCGAATCGTAACGCGCACGCCTCCCAAACGGCCAGCCATTCTCTTCCCCGGATAAACCCGTCCTGGTGTGGTTCCAGCACCAATCGATCCAGGCAAGCGATGGTTTTTGGAACCGTGGGACATTGGCCCGCGCTTGAAATTGTGACGTTTTTGATAACCAGCGAAGCCTTTACCAATACTTGTGCCAACTGCATCTACAATTTGGCCTGCGGTAAAGATATCAGCTTTGACTTCCTGACCTAGTTGAAATTCACCCACATCATCTAGGCGATACTCTTCTAGATGACGCAAAGGCTTTTCTCCAGACTTTGCCAAGTGACCTAGTTCTGGCTTATTCAGCGACTTTGGTTTGACTTCTTTAAAGCCCAGCTGAACGGCTGTGTAGCCATCCGTCTGCTTGGTTTTGATCTGCGTAACGGTGCATGGCCCTGCTTGAATGACCGTAACAGGAATGGCTCTTCCTTCCTGGTCAAACACTTGGGTCATGCCGAGCTTGGTGCCAAGGATACCTATAGACACGAGTTTCAGGTTTCTCCCTTCTACACACTACAAATATGTCGGACTACTACCGACAGACAAATTCGCATATCTCCTGCGATCGCTGCGTAAACAGCTACCGACGGGAAGATGCCCCGCAGATTCGCTATTAACGCTTCTAGCAGGGTCAAGCTTCTAGCAGTTTAAATATTGCTTTCAGCTAACGAGCGTGAATTTGTTTAATGCCAAACATCAGCACTGGCATACTATCCTGGCCGGCACGGACTTAAGCAGCAAGCTACTTAGTATCCGACTTATGCCTGGGGGTAGCCTTTTAGGCTGACTTCCGCATTGGAGTCGGAAGTTTTGGCAGCCTTAAATTTTGGCCACGATCGTTAACTATAAACTACATTTGCAAACTTGTCTAGCAAATTACAAATTTATTTTTACCGATCGCGGAATGGCAAGCACCGTAAGGGCTAATCGAAAAACAACACCAAATAGACAACCTTTCTACACCCACTCTCAAGCCAGCATTGAACTACTGTTGATGGGCACTCGCCGCCAAACTATAATTAGCCCAGCAGCGATTCATAAAACTTAAAACGGGGCAGAAAGTAATATTATGGCACTCCTAACGACTGGTAAACCCTTTATTCGCGATCTAGAAAAGTCTGGTGCTTTGGGACTATATATGCCCTTGGAAGGCGGGTATGAGGGTCGCTATCAACGGCGTCTGCGGGCATCAGGCTACATCACGTTGCGAATCACTGCACGGGGACTAGGTGACTTAGCGGCGTATTTAACTGGCGTTCACGGCGTCCGTCCTCCTCATCTGGGTAAAAAAGACATCCGTGTTTTCTTCATACCACCTGTCATCAACTACCAGCTAGAACACCTACCACAGCATTCAAAAGGTCTGGTGCTGTGGATTATTGAAGGGCATATTCTCTCTCGTCAGGAAGTTGAATATTTAACTACCTTGCCAAGCCTAGAGCCTCGCCTGAAAATAATTGTAGAAATGGGAGGCGATCGCTCCTTCCGCTGGACGCCACTCAAAGATACCTTGGCTGCTGCTTAAGCCAAAAACTAACATACGCTAATCCCCGCTGGGACACCTATATTGATTGTGTCCCGGCTTACCCAGGCGATCGCGCTTCTAAAGTTGCAATCAAACCTTTAGATCTGCTTAAAGCTTTTGATACCTTAAAATAACACCGCAGCTAATAGGGGAAGCTCTCATGCTGGAAAATCGCGACTATACCTTAATCATCGACAAAAGTGGCAGTATGTCGCTCAACGATCAGCCGGGAGGAAAAACCCGCTGGGATGTCATGCAAGAATCTACCCTAGCGTTAGCCAGCAAATGCGAACAATTTGACCCGGATGGGTTAACAATTTACGTGTTTTCCGGCAAATTCAAACGTTACGAGAATGTAACAGCCAGCAAAGTTGCACAAATTTTCCGAGAAAACGAACCATCTGGTCGCACCGATCTAGCAGGTGTCCTCCAAGATGCCACACAAAACTACTTTCAACGCAAAGCTGCCAAACAAACAAAACTAAATGGAGAAACCATTTTAGTGGTAACAGATGGAGAACCTGATGACCGGAAAGCAGTGATGAAAGCGATCATTGAAGCCTCTCGTCGAATAGACCGAGATGAAGAACTGGCGATTTCGTTTGTTCAAGTAGGCACCGATCCTCAAGCAACTAAGTTTCTCAAGATATTGGATGATGAATTACAAAGTGCTGGTGCTAAATTTGACATCGTTGACACTATAACTATTGACGATATGGAAGATATGACCCTGACAGAAGTGTTGCTGAATGCTATTACTGATTAGTAAGTAGTGCGTGCAGATTAGCAGCCACTACTCGCGATCCGGCATAGCTGTAGTGCAGGGTAAACAATAATGTGTGCCTGCACATATATCGACACTAAGGGGTCAAAATTATGGAATCTATAGACGACTTGTTAGCTCAGATCAAGGCTGAGTATGCCGAACCACATAAACCATTAGAACTGCAAAAACCTCAATCGCTACAAGGGGAACAGCTTAGTCAGCAGCAACAACAAGGAAAAAGCGCCGCTAGTGGATATGCTGACACTACAGCCTTCGAGCGAGAGCTATTTGCATCTAACAAAAATTGCAATGAATCGCCGGAGAACAACTTATTAGCACAGCTCAAAGTTGAGTTTGAGGAAGAACAACGAGCGGAAGAGATAAAAAAACAGCAGCAAATCCGAGAGGAACAACTGCGACAGGAACAACTCAAGCAGCAACAACGAGCCGCACTTAAAGTAAAAGCGCAGGCTTGGCTAAAAAAAATTAATCCATCGTCAGAAGAAGGTTTGTGGTTTGAAGAGTTTGCCTGCGCGTACCCCAATAAACTAGAGGCAGCGCTTGATTACCTGCAAGCTTTGGAGCAAACGCAACCCTAAAAAAATATTTATAAAGTTGCACGTATTTCTATTAATTTTTTGGTTAAATTTATCTTCAGGATAAATTTAACCAAAAGCTTGTGGTGGCAAATTTATAATTATTCTAAATTTAGTAATTGCCATACACTCAAATATAACTATGGGGAAAATTTGCCTCGCGTGGGTGAATAAAGCTAATTTGTCTTGATTTGAGATAGCTTTCCCTGAAGAGCCGTGCGATCGCCAGCATATACGCCGCTTCACCACGAACATACTAAATAGTATTAACTAGCGTAATTGAGATTTTTGTATATAAATCGCAGGATTATCAGCGATTTGGCATAGGCTAGAGAAAGAAGTAGCGATACTCACAGGAGGTTATCTCTTGGTAGAAGGAGGATCTTTGGCAGAAAACCGTGATTACACCTTAATCATCGACAAAAGCGGCAGTATGTCAACCCCAGATCAACCGGGTGGCAGAAGTCGCTGGGAAGCCGCGCAGGAGTCTACAATGGCTCTGGCGAGGAAATGCGAACAATTTGACCCGGATGGGATTACGCTTTATCTGTTTTCAGGACGGTTTAAGCGGTTTGACAACGTGACCTCTAACAAGGTGTCGCAAATATTTCAAGAAAATGACCCCTCTGGGACCACTGACTTAGCCAGCGTACTCAAGGATGCCACTGACCGCTACTTTGAAAATAAAGCAGCTGGCCAGACTAAGCCGAATGGAGAAACAATCCTGGTAGTCACAGATGGCGAACCCGACGACCGGAAAGCAGTGATGCGAGTGATTATCGAGGCGTCCAGACGCATGGAGGCAGATGAAGAACTGGCAATTTCCTTCATTCAAGTTGGCACAGATCAAATGGCAACCAGGTTTCTCAAAGTCTTGGATGATGAACTCCAAGGTGCTGGAGCCAAGTTTGATATCTGTGACACCATAACGCTTGACGATATGGAGGGTCTGACTTTGAAGGAAGTGTTGCTTAACGCAATCAGCGATTAAAAACTTTAGACTTTGGACTTTAGATGTCCAAAGTCTTTTTGACAATCGTGCGATCGCTTCAAGTGTTAATTAAAGGAGGGTATTGGCGTGGAAGATCGCGATTACACGTTAATTATCGACAAAAGTGGCAGTATGTCTACTCCCGACCAAGCAGGTGGTAGAAATCGCTGGGATACTGCTCAGGAGTCTACCTTGGCATTGGCGAGAAAATGCGAACAGTTTGACCCAGATGGTATTACTGTTTACGTGTTCTCCAGCCGATTTAAAAAGTACGAGAATGTTACCTCTAGCAAGGTTGCACAAATATTCCAAGAAAACGATCCTGCTGGCACGACGGATCTAGCTAGCGTGCTGAAGGCTGCTACTGACGGCTATTTCCAGCGCAAAGCAGCAGGTCAAGCCAAAGCGGGTGGAGAAACCATTTTGGTTATAACCGACGGGGAGCCAGATGACCGCAAAGCCGTAATGCGGAACATTATTGAAGCATCTCGCCAGATGGAACGGGATGAAGAACTGGCAATTTCCATAGTTCAAGTCGGATCGGATGCAACAGCCAGTAGGTTTCTTAAGGCGTTGGATGACGATTTGCAAGGTGCTGGAGCCAAGTTTGATATCTGCGACACCATTACTCTGGATGATATGGCAGATATGACGCTGGCTGAAGTGCTACTCAATGCCATAAGCGACTAAAAACAAATCCATTTTGGGATGGCTGCCTGGTAAGAGAAAAGGCAGCTTTACTTTTAACTTTGTTTACCTGCCAATTTGGTGAGGAACGCACTAGCATAGAAGGGTGACAGAAATCTACTACCCCTTGAAATCGTTAAGGGAGGGTCACTGGTTTAAGCTAATTTGTGGAGCCAGTTTCCAACACCTCCCTGCTGTTCGGAATCTAACTTTGGCTTATACTCTGGCTGGAGCGGACTGTATTGATGTGGCAGCCGATCCAGCTGTAATTGCAGCAGCTAAAGAAGCTATAGAAACTGCCGCGCACCTTCGTGGTGATGCTCAGCGACGAGGCTACGGGGTAAGTGGTTCGCCTCTGCTGATGGTGAGCTTGAATGATGGAGAAGACCCGCATTTTCGGAAAGCAGAATTTAACTCAACCGAGTGCCCGAGCGAATGCCCGCGTCCGTGCGAAACAATTTGCCCAGCGGGAGCGATCGCTTTTTCAGGATTAAGTGAGGGTTTTTCTGGGGTAATTGACGCCCTGTGCTATGGCTGCGGGAGGTGCGTGCCAGTATGTCCAAGCCAACTAATTTATACTCGTTCCTACGTGTCAGTCAGGGAAGCGATCGCGCCGTTGATATTACAAAGCGGCATTGATGCCCTAGAAATACACACACAAGTAGGGCGATTAGAAGATTTTAAGCGACTGTGGCAAGCGATCGCGCCTTGGAGCGATCGCCTCAAGCTCTTAGCAATCAGCTGTCCCGATGGTGAGGGCATGATTGATTACTTATGGGCACTATACGACCTGATAAAGCCACTTTCGTACCCCCTAGTTTGGCAGACCGATGGCCGTCCCATGAGTGGAGATATTGGCGCAGGAACCACAAGAGCCGCAGTGAAGCTAGGACAGAAAGTTCTCGCCGCTCGATTACCCGGATATGTACAGCTTGCAGGTGGCACAAACAATAGCACAGTAGAGAAGCTAAGAGCAGTCGGGCTACTCAACAATTTTGGATTGGAAAATACTTGTGACGAGCCACTTTATAAATCGCCAATCCAAAATCCCAAATCCAAAATTGCAGGTGTTGCTTACGGTAGTTATGCCCGCGTGCTGATGTCACAAGTCCTAGAAGAGTTAGAAAAGATAAATAGAGACATATTTTCTCTAGGTGTTGATGTTCAACAACAATCATCAACAGGACGTTTAGAAGATACACCCCTTTTGCTCTGGCAAGCAGTCGAGCTAGCCAGCTCCCTTGTTTCACAACTCAAATCATCCGTCAATCATTGCAGCAATTAATACCCCTAGTGATGAATTCAAACGGTATAAATCCCTCTAACGAACCGCTTATTTCAGATAGTGAATCGCCGATTGTACAAGAAAACATCACTTTAGGAAGGATGCAGATTACAGACGACCTTAATAAACTATTAGCGATTTTGCCCGATGAAATTCGACAGCCTTTGGAAAAGCATGAAGCGCGAGATCGTTTAATTGAAGTAGTTTTAGATCTAGGTCGCCTTCCTGAAGCGAGATTTCCCGAAAAGGCAGAATACCTCTCGCAAACGCCAGTTACACGCGAAAACTTAAATTATTGCGTCCAGCGAGTCGGACACTTTAGCGGTGATAACCGGGCAGGCATCGAGCAAACTTTACACCGCATCAGCGCTATCCGCAACCGTCAAGGCGAAATTATTGGCCTTACATTGCGGGTTGGTAGAGCCATTTTCGGAACTATTGGTATGATTCGCGACTTGGTACAAAGCGGCCAGTCGATTCTCATGCTGGGGCGTCCGGGTGTTGGCAAAACTACAGTATTGCGAGAAATTGCCAGAGTGTTGGCGGATGAATTACAAAAAAGAGTTGTAATTATCGATACCTCTAACGAAATTGCAGGTGATGGAGATATCCCTCATTCAGCGATTGGTCGTGCAAGAAGAATGCAAGTCGCCAGACCGGAACTTCAGCATCAAGTGATGATTGAGGCAGTGGAAAACCATATGCCAGAAGTCATTGTTATTGATGAAATTGGTACCGAGTTAGAAGCTCAAGCGGCTCGTACTATTGCAGAACGTGGCGTGCAACTCGTGGGAACCGCACACGGCAACAGGATCGACAACCTAATTAAAAACCCAACCCTCTCCGATCTAGTAGGCGGCATTCAGGCTGTGACGCTGGGAGATGAGGAAGCCAGACGGCGGGGTTCTCAGAAAACAGTGTTAGAGCGTAAGGCTCCGCCAACGTTTGAGATTGCAGTCGAAATGCTCGAAAGACACCGTTGGGTGGTGCATGAGAGCGTTTCTGACACGGTTGATACCCTCCTGCGAGGACGCCTTCCCAATCCGGAAGTTAGAACCGTTAGCGAAGCAGGAGAGATACAAATTAGCCGAGAAGTACCCAATGCACCGATAGCACCCCGGAGTAGAGACGGCGATTCGCTAAGTTCAAGGACGACCTATGGAGGACGTTCCAGCTACGAAACTCCGGCGCGACCCACTGGCTGGCGAGCAAGCGGACAGATGATGCCGTTGGCAGGAAAGAGATCAACAGATCAAGGGAGACTAGGAGTAGCAGAGAGTAGAAGCAGAGGAGACTTTTCAAGGAGTGACGAGCGACGCCCGACAACCGATCAGTCGTCTATTACATCGCCTTCTTTTGACCAACTGCTAGATGAATCTTGGCATCAGCAAGATGGGTTTGGTAATGAGGTAAGGTCGGCAGGGCCTAATGGTGAGGATCTACCGTTACAGGTTTATCCTTATGGTGTAAGTCGTCAGCAGTTGGATCAAGTGATTGGCGTTCTAAACTTGCCTGTCGAGGTGACAAAGGATATGGATAGTGCGGATGCGGTTTTGGCGCTGCGAGCGCACGTCAAAACTCACTCCAAATTACGGCACGTTGCTAAATCCCGTCACGTTCCTATCCATACTATTAAGGCCAGCACGATTCCTCAGATCACTCGCGCTCTCAAGCGTCTGCTGAACATGGATGACCCCAGCCTGCCAGAAGAAGCAGAACTCACTTTATTTACCCGCAATGGTGATGAAGATGAGATTGAGGCTCTAGAAGAAGCCAGACTAGCGGTAGAACAAATTGTAATTCCCAAGGGACAGCCTGTAGAGTTGCTACCGCGTTCTGCCCAAGTACGGAAGATGCAACACGAGTTAGTTGAACACTATCGCCTCAAGTCGTCTAGTTTTGGCGACGAACCCAACCGACGGCTGCGGATTTACCCAGCGTGACCGATGAAGTTTGAAGTATAAAGTATGAAGGAAAAGAGTTTTAAACTTCATATTTTATACTTCAAATTTTATAAACATGAGAATTAAAAATTTCCAGCAGGCAGAAGTAACGCTGCAAGATAAAGAAGAACAATTTCAAAGTGCGATTTCTAATATTCCAGGCGCTATTTATCGCTGTGCCTACGATTCTGACTGGAGAATAATATTTATTAGCGATGCGATCGCTACAATCGCAGGATTCCCAGCCACCGACTTCATTGATAATAAAGTCCGCACTTTTGCCAGTATTATCCATCCTGAAGACAGGGCAAGAGTAAGAATAGTTGTCCAGCAGGGTGTGGAGGCGCAAAAGCCATATACCATCGAGTACAGAATAATACACGCTGACAGCAGCGTAAGATGGGTCTACGAAAAAGGCCAGGGCATTTTAGGCGAAGACGGTAGATTGCAATGGTTAGATGGAGCTATTTTTGATATCAGCGATGCCGTAGCGGCGGCTACGCAACGCAAACAACTAGAACAAGACAGAGACAGGTTTTTTAATCTCTCGCTTGATTTGCTTGCCATCGTTGATTTCCAGGGCTATTTCCAGCGGGTGAACCCTATATGGTCAAAAGTCTTGGGCTATACCAGCCAAGAACTCTCCTCAAGACCATTTATTGAATTAGTTCATCCAGAAGACCGGGAAAAAACTATTGCCGAAGCGCAAAAAGTCTTGACAGGCACCGAGAGCATTGGTTTTGAAAATCGCTATCGGTGCAAAGACGGATCTTATAAATGGCTGTTATGGAATGCAACAGCATATCCAGAACAGCAATTGACGTATGCGATCGCTAGGGACATTACCTCTACAAAACAAGTTGAAGCCAAATTGCAAGAGTCGGAACATAAATTCCGCAACCTCTACGAAGCAACAGGTGATGGTGTAATGCTCCTAAACGAGCAAGGCTTCTTTGATTGCAACCCTGCCACTTTAGCAATGTTTGCTTGTACGACAAAAGAGGATTTTTGCGGCAAGCATATAGGCGATTTTTCTCCAGCTAACCAACCTTGCGGTAAGGATTCCCTGAGTTTTGCACAAGAGCAAATTGCCATAGCACTCGAAGAAGGAAGCTGCCGATTTGAATGGCTGCACCAGCGCTGCGATGGTTCAGAGTTTCCCACAGAAGTGTTATTAACCGCTATAGAAATAGATCAAAAAAAAGTGCTGCAAGCAGTAGTGCGGGACATCACCTCGCGCAAAAAAGCTCTGGCGGCATTGCACGAAGAGAGAGAACGGTTCCGCTGGTTGTCCAATGCTACTTTTGAGGGAATTGCAGTCCACGAGCAGGGCAAAATTTTAGAGGCGAACCAAGCCTTAGCAACGATGCTGGGATATGAGGTTGCTGAACTAATTGGCACGAACGGCTTGGAACGGTTTACACCAGAATCGCGGGATATAGCCATAAAAAATATGATGGCTGGCTATGAAAAGCCTTATGAAGCAGTAGGTTTAAGAAAAGACGGGTCAACTTTTCCGGTTGAGCTTCAGGGCAAAACCATTATTTACCAAGGGCGGCAGGTCAGGTTACTCGCAGTAAGAGACATCACCAGTCGAAAACAAGCTGAGGCGGCGTTACAAGAAAGCGAGGAGAGGTTCCGGGCGATCGCGGAGGCTACTCCTGTGCCCACACTCATCACCCGTGTCGCCGATGGCCGGATATTGTACGCAAACCAATCTCTGGGGCCTACTTTCGGTCTTGACTCTGCTGAGATGATCGGTCGCAAAATTCCAGATTTTTACTACGAGCCAGCAGAACGCCAATGCTTGCTGGAATTGCTGCAAAGAGATGGGTATGTCCGCAACTATGAAAGCCGTGCTAAGAAGGCAGATGGTACGCCATTTTGGGTTGTGGTGTCGATTTGTTTTTTGACATTTAACGGCGAAGAAGCGCTGCTGACTACGTTTTATGACACTACAGAGCGCAAACAGGCAGAAGAAACGTTGCGGCAGAGCGAAGAGCAGTGGCGGGCGATCGCGGAAGCAGTTCCCAACCCTGTGTTCATCAGCCGTGTCGTCGATGGAACAATTTTATATGCGAACGCACAAGTGCTTTCAACTTTCGGACTTAGTGCTGACGAGGTTATTGGTTACAAAACAACTGAACTCTACTACGATGCCAGCGATCGCCAAAGGTTACTAGAGTTACTTTCAAAAGACGGCCACATCAGCAACAGCGAAGTCAGAGGTAAAAAGCTAGATGGCACTTTAATTTGGTTTGTCATATCGCTACGCTACATCACATTCAATAACGAACAAGTATTGGTGGGGGCGTTGTACAACATTACAGAACGCAAACTGGCTGAGGCAGGGCTTATGCAGCGATCGCGCCTTTCCACATTAGCCGCCGAGGTGGGAGTCGCACTGGGACAGAATGGGATCTTATGTAACATCATGAACCAGTGTACGGAGACGATAGTGCGGCATCTAGAAGCGTCAGTTGCTAGTATTTGGACGCTCAACCCAGCAACCAAAGTGCTTGAGCAGCAGGCTCTCGCGATAGCGCACCCCCCGCTAGAAGACTTTGCTACTACTATCAATTTTGGCAACGAGATCGTTAGTTTTATCGCTAATCCAACCCTGCCCTACCTCAGCGCTAGTTATAAAACAGAGGAGTTGGGGAGTGGGGGTGGGGAAATAGTCGCTGGGGAAGAATTTTCCTCTTCATCTATGCCTAATAATTTCTCGGGCTACCCACTGATTGTAGAAGAGCGGCTTGTAGGCGCGATCGCTGTTTTAAGCGACGTGGAGATTACCACTACAGTACACAGCACCTTGGGCTGGGTAGCCAACGCGATCGCCCTTGCTATCGACCGTGCTTGGGCGCGGGAAGAACTGCTGAGTCGCCGGGAAGCTTTGCTCTTCGATCTCGCCAGCCAAATCCGCAACTCTCTCGACCTCGACACTATTTTGGAAACGGCTGTAGTAGAGATCCGCAACTTGTTGCAGATAGACTGCTGTGAATTTATGTGGTTTCGCACAGCCGAAGGCGAAAACATTTCCATTGCCAGACAGGAAACGACAGAGAATTTAGAAGAGGAAGCTATCTCTACAAGGGAAATTTTCTCTCTGGCTCCTTCACGCGATCGCCCCAACGGTCAAGCGTATTGGGAGATAGTTAAAGAATCGAAGAATTATGGCTTGTCTAGCTTCATAGGTAACTTTTCGGCTTCGTCAGTTGCGCCTTTAGGAGACAAGTTGTTAAACCTAGAAATTGTAAGAATTGATGATGTGCAAACTTTGCGAGAGCCAGGATTGCGCCAGTTGTTAATTTATTTGGGCAAAACCGCTTTACTGTCACTACCGCTTCAGACTTATACTGGTCAAATTGGTGTCATTACTTGCGGTCATTGTAGCGAGGCGCGGCTTTGGAGTGATAGCGAAGTGGAACTGTTGCAAGCGGTGACAATGCAACTAGCGATCGCCATCGACCAAGCGGAACTCTACACCCAAGCCCGCAATTCTGCATCTCTAGCCCAAGCTCAGAGCCAACAGCTAGAGCAAGCCTTACTCCAATTGCAACAAACCCAGACACAGCTAATTCAGACCGAAAAAATGTCCAGTCTGGGCCAAATGGTAGCTGGTATCGCCCACGAAATTAACAACCCCGTTACCTTCATTCACGGCAACTTGGGTCATGCCAGAGCCTACATCAAAGATCTGCTGAGTATTCTGCAACTCTACCAGCAACATTACCCCGAACCCGTGCGAGAGATTCAACAAATTTGCAGGGATATCGATCTGGACTTTGTGACAGCAGATTTACCCAAGGTGCTGTCTTCGATGCAAATAGGCGCTGACCGGATTCAACAGATTGTGCTTTCGCTGCGTAACTTCTCCCGGCTGGATGAAGCTGGCATGAAGCCTGTTGATATTCACGAAGGCATCGACAACACTTTATTGATTTTGCAGCACCGCTTGAAGCCCAAAAGTCAATTTTCGGGAATTAATATTGTCAAAGAATACGGCGAGTTGCCACCTGTAGAGTGCTATGCAGGTCAGTTGAATCAGGTGTTTATGAACATCCTAGGCAATGCTATCGACGCCCTCGAAAGCCAGCCAGAACCTCGGATTATCAATATCTGCACTGAAGTGAAGAGTGGCGATCGCGAAGGTTCTCTGCCTAACCCTGATTGCCCAACCCCCAATAATACACATGTTGCGATTCGGATTAAAGACAACGGGCCGGGAATGACGGAGCAAGTAAAAAAGCGTCTGTTTGACCCCTTCTTTACCACCAAGCCAGTTGGTAAGGGAACAGGTCTTGGTCTATCGATTTCCCACCATGTCGTAGTGGAGAAACATGGAGGGACTCTGCAATGTGTCTCCCAGCCAGGAGAGGGAGCCGAATTCTGGATTGAGATTCCGGTTGCAGCCGCTGGGGAAGGCTCTGCTACGTGATGAGAGAGACTTCCTAAAGAAAATTAGAAAAAATTGTTGACAATTCCTCGGTAGCAACTGCTATTATATGTAAGGCGAAATCAATGGGGTGTCGCCAAGTGGTAAGGCATCTGGTTTTGGTCCAGACATTCCGAGGTTCGAATCCTTGCACCCCAGTTTAATTATAGAGACGCGATTAATCGCGTCTCTATGCTTTTTAAGGCAAGGCAATGTGTGGCAAGATAAACGGTAAAATTGCCGCGACCAAAATATGCCTGCGATCGCTCCTAATATTCTCGCTCTTGATTTTGACGGTGTTCTCTGCGATGGGCTAATCGAGTATTTCCAGACGGCTTGGCGCACTTATTGCCAAATCTGGTCGCCCAGTAGTCTGACACCGCCTGACGATATGGCTCCGATTTTCTACCGATTGCGCCCGGTAATTGAAGTCGGCTGGGAAATGCCTGTTTTAATTAGGGCGCTAGTACTGGCAATACCTGAAGAAAAGATTTTGCAGGAGTGGCCCTCTGTAGCCCAGCAAATTCTGCTAGAAGATAATCTGAGTGCAGGTGATATTGGCGTAAAGCTAGATAGCCTGCGCGATGAATGGATAGAGACAGACTTAGAAACTTGGTTGGGGTTGCATAGGTTTTATCCGAGTGTAGTCGAGAAAATGCGATCGCTGCTTGCTGATTCGTCGGTACAGCCGATTATTGTCACTACCAAAGAAGGACGCTTCGTGCGCCAGTTATTGCAGCAGCAACAAATTGAGATGCGCGACGAATGGATTATTGGTAAAGAGTGCAAGCGTCCCAAACATCAAATTTTGCGGGAATTAATAGAGGCGTCTAACAAGGATGCTGTTAGCCTTTGGTTTATCGAAGACCGACTTAAAACCTTACAATCGGTGCAACAGCAACCCGACCTGAATCAAGTAAGGCTATACTTAGCAGATTGGGGCTACAACACTGCGATCGCGCGGGAATCTGTCCGCAATGACGAACGAATTAAGCTATTGTCTCTATCGCAGTTTGCCCAAGATTTCGATAATTGGCCTTAGTAAAGTTGGGATTTTGGATTCAGATTTAGATGAACGATCCAAAATCCTAAATCTAAAATCTAAAATCTAAAATCCTATGCTGGATTTAAACAAACTAGCCGGACAAATCCCTGGTATCAGCACGCACCTGACAGAAGTTGCAGCTGCTAGCCGCATACGCCTAGAACGCGCCCAAGAATTTTTAGAAGAAGCTTACCAACAACAGGCAGAGTTGGTGCAGAAACAAGAACAGTGGCAACATCGTATATGTTTCAGCGCCGCCGTTCCCATAGAGCCTTTGGATACTCGCATTTACGTGCAGACTCCCCCGGCTCAACACACAGTCATTGCTACTGATGGTTCTCAGATGGCGCCAAACCATCATGAAATAGCTTATTGCTATTTAATTAATATGGGTTTGGTGATGCTGCATTACGGGCAAAGTTTGCACCCAGTTTTAGATAGCGTGCCGGAAGTTTTCTATAAATCTGAAGATCTTTATGTTTCTCGCGAGTGGGGAATTAAAACAGAGGAATGGATGGGTTATCGGCGCACGGTTTCAGAGGTACTGCTGTTGGCTGAAGCGGCAACAACTTGGGCTAACACTGCTAATGTTAAATTGCCGATTTTTGATAGTGCTGAAAATGCTACACCGTCCACAACTAACGAGCAATCTAACCATCCAAAATCCAAAATCCAAAATCTAAAATCGCCAGTTCCAATGTTAGCGATGACAGATGGGCCGTTAATTTATTGGTTTCTAGACAAGCTGCCATCTGACGCCCGCGATCGCATCCTTCCCCCCATCTTAGAGGCTTGGGATACAATGCGTGACTCTAAAGTTCCTCTGATGGGATATGTCAGCGCCTCTCGCAGTTTTGAAGCGCTTAACTTCCTACGTTTGCAAGCTTGTCCCCACGATGTACCTGATTGCACAACCCATTGCAACGGTGAAAGCGAAAAAGCACCTTGTCACGTTTTCGACCCGTTACGAGATACCAGCGTTTGGGCATCTCAATTGCAACCCGGTCAACGCGGCCCTTTATGGCGCAGCGAACTGCGAATTCTCGATTGGTATGAGCAGCATCGCATCTACTTCTGCTATGTCCACGTAGGAAGTGAAATTGCCCGAATTGAAGTTCCGGGTTGGGTGGCTGAAGACGAGGAAATGTTTGAGGAAGCTTTGGGGTTGATGTTGGGTCAAGTACAGAAGGGTTATGGGTATCCAGTTGCTTTGGCCGAAGCGCACAATCAGGCTGTAGTACGTGGGGGTGATCGCGCTCGTTTCTTTGCCCTCCTCGAACAACAAATGATTAAAGCAGGCTTGAGAAATGTCGGTACTTCCTACAAAGAAACCCGCAAGCGTGGCAGCATTGCTTGAGCCATTGCTAAATTCTCTTTTTCTAGCTGTAAACGTTTAAGGATAACCCATTAGTAACTCAAAGCTTGCAGCTGCCTTTTATCCTTGAATGTTTACTACTAAACCAGAGTTTTTGAGCGATTTACGACCACTATCTTTTGCTACTCCTACCCCTAACTCTGCCAACTCTATTGTTTTTGAGAGTAGCTCGATATTTACTAAAATATTTTCAGCGTTTCCATCACGCGCTATGTCTTCCTGCTTATTTGTATTTTCACCGCGTAAGTAGTAATATTCACAGCCTACTTGATTACTCAAAGCCCAGAAACAAACAGTTACATAGTTTGCAGAAAAAAGTTATATAACCTTAGTTCCTCGATTGCAGAAAACTACGTTACTCAATCCGGCTCCATGAGGAGCTATTACAACTTGAGCAGAAGAAAATAGTGCTGCTTGATCGGATACGGATAGCGACTCTAATGTTACCTGTTCAAAGCCAAATTTTTTTAAAAAATTTATCACCTCAACTTCATTAATAACTCTACGACAACTGCCTTTGCACGGCTGATATAAATTCGTTTGGGTAAATCTGAGTTGTTAATGCCTGGCTTAAGTAAAAATTCTTTTCTGAGGAAATCACAGACCCATTTAGGCATATTACCTGTTCTTCCCGCTAAAGATGGAACAACTAATGTATCTGTTTTTATATGATGGTATTTCAAACTTTCTACTAGCTTCGTTTCCGGAATTTGCAATAAATTTAGCGTCTCGCGCTGATACGGAAATTTGTAAGTATTAATTATGAACTTGTCTATATCTTATATAGAAATTCCACTAGAACGCAGTAAATGAATTCGCGGCAATACATCAAACATCCAATGAAAGTAGCCTTCACCGCCTATGACTGATAAAACCGCTACTTTACCCGGTACTTTATAGACTGATGGTAATTTCCACTCTATAAAATTTAAAGGCTCTTTTGGAGCATTGGAAAAATTACTTGAAACATCAGCTACCAGATAACCATCTGGAGTTACTACTGCACCGTTTCTATTCCAAACTTCTCCATCCGGAAATACAGCAACAAAGGCGGCGGGAGATTCATGCTTATATTCTATATCAAATTCGCCATGAATCTTTTCATCAACTGTTTTAGGTTGGGTTATATAAATTTTATTACTGTTATAGATTTCTTTATAAGTTGCTTTAATCACGCCTTTATCCTTGTTATATGCATTAACTCCATAAAGAGCTGATTTATAAATTCCTTTAGGATATTTTATAAAAATTGTAATACCAGGCATCCGGAATATTTTTCCTATAGCAGAGTAGCGAGTTTTCCTTGTTGATGCTTTTATATAAGTGAAATATGTATTAAATCTTTCTTTGATCTTTTTGTACATTTAATTTTTCTCCAACTCCACTTTGATTTTTATGACTATTAGTTTATTAGGTCACGGTGCAAATTTCTGAGTAAGGTTTATTAATGTTGCAAGAAACGTGGTAGTAAAGTTGACAAAAAAACTTATAAAACTTTATCTAGCTAAAGATATAGATGGTTAATCTAATAACGTGAGGCAGTGCTTGTTAGAGCAAACTTATAAGCCATATCCACCAGTACTTCTAGACTGGTGAATATAGCTTCTAAGGTTTGTTTATTTAGTTTCTATATTTATGAGTAAATGCAAGTATTTCCGCCATATTAATTAACCCAACTATCCAAAGCATTAAAATTTAAATAATACTGTTGGTAGTTTTATATCAATTCAATAAATGTAAGAAGAAAAATCGCCATATCGGTCAGATGCAGGGGTTTAACTTTGGAAAACAAATTATTATTTACTTGAATGATGTTAGTAATGACATCGATGTCTGAACCTCCTCCTAAAATGCTTGCTAGCGCTTTATTCAAGCACGGGGAAATAGCCTCCAAAGTTATTCTTCCCAAACTGCCATTGCAGTTATTAACATGGTTAGCTCAGATAGAATATAAGGTTACTATCGTAGAAGCTACCGTTCAAAGCTTAATCAAAAAGATTCTGTTTCTTCGGCCAGCGTGTGTATAACTAAATTCATCTGCTGCCGCTTTTGGGCGAGAAAGTTTTCGCATTGCCGCAAATATTCTATGGCGGCGTTAAATTCATCGAAAACTGAGGCTAGTTCCATTTCGCCGGATTCAATTTTATTGACAATAGCCTCAACTTTGGCAACTGTGACTTCATAATTCCAGGCTTCTTGGTTGGGAACGCTAGCTGACTTGCGGCGTGAAGTACGGGTGGAATCGCTCATATAAATTTTAGATTGTGGATTTTGGGTTAAAGTAATCAACCGAGCTGATATTATTCTTTATCGATAATCTCGGTAATTGTGGCTTTAAGACTACCTTCGCCTAGCTGAATATATAGTTCTTGTCCGAGATTTAAATTGTTAGAGGAACGGGCGATCGCTCCCTTTTCTTCCCTGACCACAGCATAGCCACGCTTTAGCACGCTATTCGGGTCAAGAGTTGCTAACTTTTCTTTTAACAACTGAACGTTACCAGTTGCTTGCTCTAAACGGCGCGATGTTGCCCTGTGCAAATATTGACGAATATCACCAATTTTCTGCATTTCTCGCTGAATTTGGCGGTCAAGAGGCAGACGCTGCAATCGCGATCGCAGTCTTTCCAGTTTGTCCTCGCTTGTCTTCAACCGTTCGTACACCGCATCGTTCAGAGCATCTAGTCTGGAAAGATGTTCCGTGTAAAGACTAGCTAATTCTGGCACAACTCGTTCAGCCGCAGCCGTAGGAGTATGAGCGCAAAAATCGGCAACTAAGTCAGCTAGAGACTCATCTCGCTGATGTCCTATCCCAGTAATTACAGGAATCGAACAGCTAGCGATCGCTCTCACCACCCTCTCATCATTAAAACAAGCTAATTCCTCAACTGCCCCACCTCCTCGCGCCAAAATCAATACCTCGGCGCGACCATCTCGCGCTACCCGATCGATGGCGGCTGCAATAGAGTCCGGTGCTTGTTCGCCTTGCACTATAGCGGGCGAAAACAGTACGTGCAACCCCGGATAACGTTGCCCTAAAGTACGTTGAATGTCTCCCCAGGCGGCAGCTTGGGGTGAAGTGACAACAGCAATAGTTTGCGGGTGGATGGGGAGGCTACGCTTTCTTTGTTCATCAAATAAACCTTCCGTCTCAAGCCGATCTCGAAGTTGGCGCAAGCGTAGTGCCTGCAACCCTTCACCAGCAGGCAAAGCTTGCCAAATATTAAGCTGATACTCTCCCCGCTTCGGATAGAGGCTGATAGTCCCCAACACAATCAACTGCTCTCCCACTACAGGCAGTACAGCTAGTTTGCTTACAGAGCGGCTCCACGCCACACAGCGCATAGAAGCATCGCCTTTGGGGTCTTGCAGCGTGAAGTACAGTCCGCTGGGATACTGCCTAGCGCTGGAGACTTCACCAGTTACCCAAACCTGCCTCAGCCGATCGTCCTGCTCTAGCAGGTCTTGGATGTAAGATGTTAATCCTCCTACCGAAAGAGGCGTATCAACAAGCAAAGTGCCCATATATGCCAGATTATTGCTGAAAAATATTTATATATGCCATTCTAAATCTAGAAAAACCTAGAAAACTTGCAAAAACACTAAATTTTAAAACCTCGTTTTTTTTGAGATACCTGTGATAAGATAATACACATGTACCAGTTAGCTGCCAAGCTTTAAAGTCTGAAACCAGACGCATTGTAGAGATTTGTGGTTGTTTGGCAGGGTAGGTAATGCAAAATCTCTACAGCAGAAGATAAAACTTATCTCTAACTTGGTTGCGTCCCCACACTCTTTTTGAGGCATTAATGGCTACCCATTTAACAAAGAATCCCGATAAAGAAAAAGCCCTATCCCTGGTGCTGAACCAGATTGAAAAGTCGTTTGGTAAAGGAGCCATCATGCGGCTGGGCGATGCCAGCCGCATGAAGGTGGAAACCATCTCCAGTGGGGCAATGACGCTGGATTTAGCCTTGGGCGGTGGCTTGCCGAAGGGACGGGTAATTGAAATTTATGGGCCAGAAAGTGCTGGTAAGACGACACTAGCACTGCACGCGCTCGCAGAAATCCAAAAAGCCGGAGGCGTTGCCGCTTTTGTCGATGCCGAACACGCCTTAGACCCCGCCTACGCTGCCGTACTGGGTGTTGATATTGAAAACCTATTAATTTCCCAACCAGATAACGGCGAGTCAGCGCTGGAAATCGTAGATCAGCTCGTTCGCTCTGCCGCCGTTGATATCGTGGTTATCGACTCTGTAGCTGCACTCGTACCTCGCGCTGAAATTGAAGGCGATATGGGTGATGCCCATGTCGGTTTGCAAGCCCGTTTGATGAGCCAAGCTCTGCGGAAAGTTGCTGGTAACATTGGTAAATCTGGCTGTACGGTCATTTTCCTCAACCAGCTACGGCAAAAAATTGGCGTTACTTACGGTAGCCCAGAAACCACAACTGGCGGTAACGCGCTTAAGTTCTATGCGTCTGTCCGCCTAGACATTCGCCGGATTCAAACGCTGAAAAAAGCGAATGAAGAATACGGTATCCGCGCTAAGGTCAAAGTTGCTAAGAATAAAGTCGCTGCTCCGTTCCGCATAGCTGAGTTTGATATTATCTTTGGCAAAGGCATTTCCCAAGTGGGATGTCTGGTGGATTTGGCCGAACAAACTGGAGCAGTTGTCCGCAAGGGAGCTTGGTACAGCCACAACGGTGAAAATATCGCTCAAGGGCGGGATAACACCATGAAGTACCTCGAAGAGAATGAGGAATTCAGAGCGAAGATTGAGAAGATGGTGCGCGAAGAACTGGATCGTGGAGCAGTTGTTCCCGCTAATTCAGTCACCCCAGCTGATAGCGACGACGATGACGATGTTCTAGATGAAGATTAATTAATTCTCGCTTTGGGGCAAAAAGCTTCCCAGACTGCTATCTGGGAAGCTTTTTTGGTATTTTATTTTTACTTTGATTGCCGCTGGTAAAAACGGTCTAATATTTCGCCTTGCTGGGGATTATTTAATTTTGGGGATAAGGGTGGAGCCAAGGGATCGGATGAGGACAAATCCCCTTTCAAAAAGGCGGATGTGTCGTCAGGATTGTCGTTAGGCAGTACATCCCAGTCAATAGATGATATTGAAATCATGTCTTCGGCGGTTGTTCCCTGTGGTGCGGCGGCTATAGTGTTGAGTTGTGCCAGTAAATCGGGGGGAACTTCGTTTAAGGGTTGGGTTTGCCCGCAGAAGAAAAAGGAAAATACAACGCTGCCCAGCCTAATGCGATCGCCATCTTTGAGCAGTTGGCGTTGATGCACTGGCTCTCCATTTATGTAAGAACCATTGGTGCTGCTTAGGTCATAAAAATAAAAACCATCGTTGTCGATATATTGAATGGCAGCATGGCGGCGAGACAACTTACGATCTTGCATCCGCATAGCCAAACCGCGATCGCGTCCTATAGCCCAAACCCGCTGCGGTTGCAGCAGCATCTGGCTTTTCCCATTCAATAAATTTGTTACCAAATATACTTGCCGCTCTTGGACAACCCCCTGCACGTACCTCGGACTGATGCCACTCAGAGATTTATTGCTGGTGTTTTCCAACTGGAGAATTTCATCGAGCAACCCGCGATGATGCTCGTAGAGCTTGAGAAATACCTGATACAGACCTATTCGTTGTTCGATTTCCATATCTTCGGATGAACAAGGGCAGAGCTGAGGTGTCTGTAGCTTTTAAAAATTCTTAGCTTCAGAGTTTTTATTTTTGAATAAATAAAATCCCTTTCTAACTCAAAAGGCAACGCTAGATAAACTCTTTCAGTCACTATACCCCAAGCCATATACTCAGAGCTACGCTACCTCTCTACTTCCTAGCTTAGAGCGCCGACAAGGGAGACAATTCAGCGCTGTTACTGGAAATTATTCAATTGCCTGCATGAGAAAGTTTACCGCTTGCGTTCAGCTTTGTCTTCTAAGCCAAATAACCACACCATAAGGGCGACTACCCCAATTTGTAGGGCGAGGTTAGGGAGTGCTTGGGCGACTTCCCGCCCAGCCGCTAACTGAGCCATGAAAACAACAGCACCAATAAAACCAGAAGCACCACAAGAGAAATAGACAAATTTCCTTAAGCCTCGGTAAGGGGCTTTTGCTTCTGCTTTCAGGCGTGCATATTTTTCAGGATTGATTGACTGGGATTTTTTGACTTTGCCGTTGCGATTTTGGGAATTTGGTGAAGCCATCAGCCTTGAGTTTGACCAGATGAAGATTGCTGCTAATTTTTATTATGACAGAGCTACTGGTATAAAATAAGTTTCTTATTGGTTATGTGTCATTGGAGATTGCTGTAAATAAGCATAAAGAGGGTTATAAATAAAATTAGTATTAAAGCAATCCTAATAATCTTTAATATAAAAAGCTAGCTTTAGCGTAGCCTCTGTGACAATTTCCTATTTTTGTAAACAAGATTCATACTGCTTCAAGAATCCGTGCTTGCACAAAAATAGCGATCGCGCCTTTATTGAGAGAGGGCGTTACATACTAATTCAAAGCCTTTAATTAATGTCATTTTCTGCAAGTTCAGCCTTTTCCCATTTTTCAGCTGTTCTCTCAAATTATTGAAAATGAAGTGAATAAATCTAAAGCTGAAGACTAAGCTTTAAAGAGGAAAGCCTCTCGCTGATGTTTTGGCGAGAGGCTTTCCCCTAAACTATCGGCTATTGCTAACCACTAAACTACGCGCCCACAGATTCCTTAGCTGCGTACATAACTTCAACTGTAATGACGTTGAAGCCGCGATCGCGTGCAAACTTCTCGGTGTTGCGCTTCACTTTACCGCGCACAAATCCAGGAACTTTATTTAGTTCCGCTTGCGCTTCCTTGTTCCAACCCAAGTCAGAATCGGCAGAAATACCCTTAGTAATCACTTCCTTGGTATCGTGACCGCCAAATATTTCTAACAGGTGATCTTCCATTCCCAAAGTAAAGGAATTGTAGACCAAATCTGCAATTTGGTTCGTTCCTTCGTAACCGCAGAATGGCTTATAACCAATAGGGAAATTCTGAACGTGAATCGGTGCTGCAATTACACCGCAAGGGATATTCAGACGCTTGCCAACGTGACGTTCCATTTGCGTGCCAAAGATAGCAGAAGGTTCAACGCGAGCGATCGCATCACCAATTAGGCCGTGATCTTCTGTGACAATAACTTCGTCGCAGTATTCGCTCACCTCTTCTTTAAACCACTCAGCATCATACTTGCAGTACGTTCCAGCCCAGACAACGTGAATTCCCATTTCACGTGCCAGAATTTTAGTCAACGCCGCCGCGTGAGTGCTGTCGCCAAAAACAACAGCCTTCTTACCAGTTAAATTCTGACAGTCGATAGAACGAGAGAACCAAGCAGCTTGAGAAACATACAAAGTTTGATTGTTGATGTAGTCTTCGTAGTCAACATCCGCACCCCCAGCATTAATAATTTGCTGAATCTTGCGGATGCAACGAGCAGTTTCTACCACACCCATAGGGGTGATATCGACATAAGGCATCCCGAATTCTTGCTCTAGATAACGAGCAGCCATTAAGCCGATTTCGCGATAAGGTACTAGGTTAAACCAGGCTTTCGGCAGATTCTTCAAATTATGGACAGAAGCACCTTCTGGAATTACTTCGTTTACCTGAATTCCTAAATCAGCCATCAGCCGCTTTAACTCGGTGCAGTCGTGGTGATTGTGGAATCCGAGGCTGGAAATGCCGATGATGTTGACGGAGGGCTTCTCAGTTTTCCCTTCTGGTAAATCGCCTTTTTTCCGCGCTTTTTCGATGTATAACTGGACGATTTGCCGCAGGGTAATGTCCGCAGCTTGCAGTTCGTTCACGCGGTAGTGATTTACATCCGCTAGCATTACGTCTGATTTCGTTTCTATCGATGCACGTTCGACAAAATTTTCCAGGTCTTCTTGCAGAATGCTGCTCGTGCAAGTAGGAGTTAGCACAATTAGGTCGGGGCTTTCCTCAACATCCTTGCGGGTGATGTTGTCTACTACCTTTTCCTGGGAGCCACGCGCCAAAACGTTCCGGTCTACGGAACTGATTGTAACTGGGGTGAAGTTGCGATCGCGCTCTAGCATGGAACGCATGACGTTAAAGTAGTCATCGCCAATAGGTGCGTGCATAATGGCGTGGACGTTTTTAAACGAACTGGAGACGCGCAGAGTACCGATGTGGGCGGGGCCTGCATACATCCAATAAGCTAATTTCATAAAGTTCTCCCTTGTGCTGTTTGCTAATGCTACATTTTCTCGGTGAAAGCATCCTCAGCTTTACCAAGTTGAAATGATTCTTAATGATTAGGCCATCATAGGTAAATATTATTTACCTATTGGGTGGAGGTAATGCTATTGTTGCGAACCAAATGTTACAAACCTTCTTAACATCAGCGGATCTAGAATTGCGATCGCGCCGATGAATAATTACTGGTTAACTTTAACTCCGCTTCAGTCTTTGGTGGTGTCTGCGAGATTAGTTTTGTCAACTCTTTGGGATGTATGTCCCAGGCCAACAATCCCGTAAAGCCCATGAACACTCCAAACGCAGTAGGAATCATTGCCGCGCCAAACAGCCAACGCTTCTGCAACAAGGAAGTTAAGGCAAAAAGAGCGATCGCTATAGATACAAAAGCATCGGATAAATCGAATTGATCGTCGTGGACATTAAGCTTATCGTACTTCTTTTGCTCGTTCTCAGCTTTGGCTCTTAATTCTTCCTTTTTCTGGTTTTGCGATCGCGCCAGTTGTTGAAAAGCAACTATCTGTTTTTGATATGTAGATCGCGCCGCTGGTGGTTGCGAATTAGCTTGCAGTTGTAGCTGCACAACTGTAGCATTCGCAATCTCTTCCCTAATATTGCGTGCTTGATACCAAGCCCAATAGTCTATCTTGTCAGCTTGCGCCTGCTGCATTTGCTGGACGATATTATCACCCTTAACCTGACAGATTCCCATAAATGTCGCCAGCAAAGCAACAGTAATGGCAACATAACTATTTAGTTGATTTCTTGACTTCTCCTTACTGGTAGCAGTGGTTTCTTCCTCGTCGTCAAAGTTGACCACTTCCGTCGGGTCTATTTCCATAATTTCTATATAACTAATGACCTGAATTTTTCTACTTAGAAATTAGCAGCTAGGCGATTAAACTATAAAATTCTCAAAGCTTGACGTTGTGCTTCGAGCAATTCTTCAATACCTTTTTCTGCCAAATCCAGCAGTTGATTTAGTTGGGTGCGACTATATGTTCCGTCTTCAGCAGTTCCTTGGACTTCAATTATGCCCAGATGCTCGTTCATCACAACATTGAAATCAACCTCAGCGGCAACATCTTCGGGATAGTTCATATCCAAGAACGGCTCTCCCTCTAATAATCCTACAGAAACAGCGGCGACTTGGTGGAGAATGGGCGATCGCTCTATCTCACCATCTTGCACGAGTTTATCCATCGCACTCGAAAGCGCCACAAACCCGCCAGTGATAGAAGTAGTGCGAGTTCCAGCATCAGCCTGCAAAACATCCGCATCTATAATAACCGTGCGTTCGCCCAATGCTTGCAAATCAACACACGCCCGCAAGCTGCGTCCGATTAGCCGCTGAATTTCCTGGGTGCGTCCGGATAGTTTCATAAATTCGCGTTCCCCGCGTTGGGGGGTTGCTCCTGGCAGCATTCGGTACTCAGCCGTCAGCCAGCCTTTGCCCGTACCTACCAAAAATTTAGGAACGCCTGGTTGAACTGTAACTGTACAAAGAACCGCTGTGTCGCCGCACCGCGTAAGCACGGAACTAGCTGCGAAGCGAGTGAACCCCCGCTGAAACTCTAAGGGACGCAGTTGATTTGGTTGCCGATTATCAGAACGCTGCCACGCCATCGCCCTTGCCTCACAAAGTCCTTGATTAGGATACAGCACAAGGGCTAAGTGCCCACCTTTATACTTGATTAAGTTTCTGCAAAATCTCCTGTTGTATTTGTTCTGGGGTTTGGTCGCCAGAAACTTTAAGCAGGCGCGATCGCTGTTCGTAGTATTCCAAAATAGGGATAGTGCGCTCTTGGAATAATTCAATTCGACGCTCTACTATGTCTGGTTGGTCGTCCAGGCGACACGATTCATCGCTGTCGGAACCCGTTCGCCCCAAAATTCTACTCATCATCACGGTAGGCGGGACATCTAGGTAAATCGCCCAGTCCAAGGCTTGACCCAAATCGTCTAAAAGAAAATCTAGCTCTTCAGCTTGAAAGGCGGTGCGGGGATAACCATCGAATAGCCAACCCTTGCTTGCGTCAGGTTGATCTAGCCGCGATCGCATAAATTCTATCAGCGTTGGATCGGGCACTAATTCGCCCTTCTCCACATAGGGTTGCGCTTGTATTCCCAGCGGGTTTTGGGCAGCGATCGCGCTACGCAACATATCTCCCGTTGAAATCCAAGGGATATTTAGCAGGCTGCATAGTCTTGCCGCCTGCGTTCCCTTACCTGCCCCTGGCCCGCCCAGAATCACCAGTCTCACCCTAATGCACTCCTACTTTCGTGGAATCAACTATGGTCTGGATGCTGAACTTTTATTAAACAGCAAACATATATGCCTCTGCTGGCTATTTTGCCACCTATCGGGCTATTACTGTGGCATTTTTAGGCTTTTTGCTTCTAGAGGAAAGCGCCATCCTCCTGCATCGGCCAATATGCTGTTGACGTACTTATATATATAGTGTTTGATTTAGGGGATAATCAGCAAACAGCACTAGATGTTGCTTTTTAGCAACGCCTGTAAAGAGTCATCGCCCAATAGACATTGCCCTATGGTTGCACAGCTAGAAACTCCAACTCTCAACAGCGATCGCCGCTTACTTCCCGCCATTGAAGGATTGGTACAGGTTTTTACCTCTACTCACCGCAGCTTTTTTACTACTGTGATGGCGCAAGCGCTTAGAATTGCGGGGCAGGGTACGCCTGTGCTGGTGGTTCAGTTTCTCAAAGGAGGAATTAAGCAGGGGCACGAGCATCCCATGCGCTTGGGGCAGCATTTAGATTGGATTCGCTGCGATTTGCCCCGCTGCATTGATACCCCACATTTGGATGAAACAGAGGTGCAGTCTTTGCTTCGCCTGTGGCAGCATACTCAAAAAGTAGTATATGAGGGTAAGTATTCCCTGGTTGTTCTGGATGAACTTAGTTTGGCGATTAATTTTGGCTTAATCCCACAATCGGAAGTTTTGGACTTTCTTGAAAAACGCCCCAGCCATGTAGATATTATTTTGGCAGGGCCAGAAATGCCCCAAGCGCTTCTAGATGTGGCAGATCAAATTACAGAAATTCGTCGCAGCGATCGCCCTTAGTCATTTCGGATTTTGGATTTGAGATTTTGGATTAATCTCAAATCTCAACCGCGTAGTGGTGAGTTTCGATCGCAATTCCTACGGCGAAACCGCTAAACTTGACCCATTACCCGGCTCTAAAGTTGTAGATGGTCTAGCAACAGATGTGGGGTTTAGCAGGAAGAATGCAGCTCTTTTTGCTGTTTCTTCAGAAACTTTAATTTGCGTCAGGGTAACTAAACCATCCTTGATGAAAGAATCCCTAACAAGGATACTTTCTCCAGTGTTGAAAGGAGTTTCATAAAAAACTTCACTTATTCCTGCTGAAATAACTAATTTTAAGCAAGATAAGCAAGGTTCTAGAGTGACATAAATAGTTGCACCAGCAGTAGAAATACCGTGCTTTGCAGCTTGCGCGATCGCATTTGCTTCCGCATGAACAGAACGCGATGGCATAATTTTACTAGCATCGCAACTGCTAAGCCCCTCATAGCAGTATCCCTGAGCAGTACAATGAACGGACCCAGCTGGCGAACCATTGTAACCCGTTGCCAAAATCTGCCTATTTTTAACTATTGCAGCACCAACCGGAAACGCGAGGCAAGTTGAGCGAGTTGCTGCAAGTTTCGCCAACATCAAAAAATACTCGTCCCATGTTGGCCGTTGAGATGATTCGTATACTTGTAAGATATTTTGCATTACGAGTAAGTAGAAAAGGATATTGCAACCAGGATAAAATTTTCTTGGTTAGATAACTCCTGTTGAGCCAAAACCATTAACTCCCCTAGTTGTATAACTTAGATTATCAGCTTCTTCAACTTCAACGTGAATTACGGGAGCAATTACCATTTGAGCAATTTTCATGCCTTTGGTAACTTTAAACGAATTCTTACCATGATTAATTAAAATCACTCCTATTTCACCCCGATAGCCTTCATCTATTGTCCCTGGCGTATTTAGTACGGTAATTTGGTGTTTCAGAGCTAGTCCACTTCTGGGTCGGATTTGCGCCTCAGTTCCTTGAGGTAACTCTATTGATATGCCAGTGTGTATTAGCTTGCTTTCTCCAGCAGGTATTTCTAACTCTTCTAAAGAAAATAAGTCTAAGCCAGCATCATTTGTATGCGCGTATTTAGGGATTTCTGCTAAACGATCCACTTTAACTATTTTTAGCTTCATTTTTATCTTTTGATAAGTTCTTTATTTCCACTCATTATCATTAATTTACTCTACCATAACGCGCTAAAAGCATATCAACGACAACTTTTGTCCTTGATTGTTGTAGGAGCGATCGCCAAACCCAACTTAATAAATAGCAAACTGGTTTTCAATGAATCTAAATATTAGGTTGTTTTGTTCGCGAAACGCAATTTTCTATACGCTAATTATGATTGAGCTAAATTTTTAGTAGTATCTTCACGGTGCTAATCTGGCCTTTCCAAGACGATTACTTTCATACCACTCTGCGATCGCTGGAACCCAATCTTGAAAGTGAGGCCACATCAGTTCGCAAAGCTTTTGAATCTCGATTTGAGCATTTTTCTTATTTCTAAGGTCGCAAAAATGAAGAAAAGACCTTAAATTGAAGCTGACGATAAAGTGCTGACGATAATCAAAAGGAAGTTTTCCTCTTGCGTGTTCCTCCGACATACCAGCCTCAATATCAAGGTTGTATCGTTTAGCTGCTTCTAGACACCACTTCAAATCTTCTTCTCTTTGCTCTGGACTGTAGTAGTATCGTTTACCCTGGCGATCTGAATAATAGCCCACTGGGCGAAGATAGAAAACATCTTCTATATTTTTCTTGCCTTCCACTACATCAATAAATTGGTTGCCTGTGTAGCGAAATGACTGAACATCAAAGGATACTCCAACACGATGAGTACGAGCTTGTTGCATTACGCTGTGGGGAAAATAGCCACAGTTGAAGACAATTTGGGGATGCTCCAACGGGCCATAATGCCCCCTTTCACCCGCTAAGAGGCGCTTAACAATAATCTCGCCACAGTTTGACTCTGATGGCCACGAATCGCGTTCATCAAATACAAAACCCTCGGTATAATCTTGGTGCAGGGCAGCATAAACCACCTGCTGAGGATTTGGTGTTTTGGCAATAACTTCTACTCGGAATCTATGCATTAGACGTTCGCAACTGTTTGACCGCACCCAGGATTGATTGTTGTACTCCTGAATATTTAAATTTATTGTGCCAGAAAAAGGTACACTCTTTTTAAGATTGGTATATCTACTTTGACCACGACCGCCGTAAGTTAAAGAAACCTTCTAGGAAGTTTTGTAAACCCTTGTTGTGGCTGAGTCTTTGTTTGTCCCACTCGGCGGCAGCTTGGTAGGTAATTTCTGAGAAAGTAGGCGAAATGTGGGGAAAGTCAGCGATCGCGCTCACCTTAATGTTGTGGCGCATGGCAAGAGCGATCGCCTGAATTAACTCAACTGCTTGGAACCCAACAATAGAAGCCCCTAAAATCTCTCCGTTACCCCTCACAACAATTTTACATAAACCCGTAGTTTCTCCTATCATTAAAGCTGCTGCCACCGACTTAAAATATTGTCGCAAAACTAATACATCCTTTCCATATCTGGTTCTAGCTTGCTCTTCAGTCATGCCTATTCGTGCCAATTGCGGGGAGGAAAATATGCAATAAGGAATTTCGCGATAATCTATCTTATAACTTGGTAAAAATAGCGCATTCTTTAGAGCAATTTTAGCTTCGTACTCGGCAATATAAGCTAACTGATAGCCACCCGATACATCTCCACAAGTGTAAATGCGGCGGTTAGTAGTTTGCAGTTTTTCATTAATATGAATACCACGCGGATGAAATTTTACCCCCACGCTTTCCAAGTTTAAATATTCAATTTTTGGCAGGTGTCTAGTTGCTAATAAAATCTCATCTGTTTCGATAGCTTTATTGCCAGCTTGAACCCATTTTTTACTGTCAATTGGCCTAACTTGAGTAATCGGACTATCTGTGATGACGCGGACGCCCTCGGCTTCTAGTTGCGCTTGCACTAAGAATGCTGTTTCTGGGTCTTCTTTGGCTAAAATACGCGAACGACTTGTAACCAGAGTCACGTCAGCACCCAGCCGCGCCAGAGTTTGAGCCATTTCAGTACCAGTGGGAGTACCGCCTATGACTACCCAATTTTTAGCAAGCGGTTTGGTGATATCGGCACGCCAAATATCTGCTGGTGTGAGATAGCCAGCGGCTTGCAATCCATCAATTTCTGGAACTGCTGGAGTAGAGCCAGTAGCTATTAGGAAGGCACGCGATCGCAAACGTCTGCCGTTAACCACAAAGGCAAGGTGAGGTTTGCGAGAAAATTCTCCACTACCAACAATTACATCAACGCCCAAAGAACTCAAAATAGCTGGCGAATTTTGTTCTTCAAGGGTAGAGACGACGCTGCGAGCATACTGCATTGCCTCATTAAATCGAATTGATACAGACACGCGATCGCCAAGCCTATGTCCCTTGGGCTGTTCGCCAATATCTTTAGAATCTTCTTTCGAGTCAGCGTGCAGATGAACGCCGAATTGATTGGCGTCACGCACCTGCTGGGCGACTAGCCCTATATGGGTTGCAGTTCTGCTGTACATATAACCCGACATCAGCCAGTTTTCCCCCGTCTGTTGAGGTTCTACTAGGGCAACGCGGGCTTGTAGGTGGGTGGCGGCTAGGGCGGCATAACGTGCAGCTTGAGAGCCTCCTATTACCACTAAATCATAGTCAACGCTCACGATAAATCTTTAATTTAAAATTTCTGCTAAACCTTTGATTAGGCGCTGGTTATCCGCAACAGAGCGAACGGCAACCCGGAAATAGCGATCGCCTAATTCGGGAAAACTCAAACAGTCGCGGATCAGAATTTTACTATGCTTTAGCAGTTTTTCCTGCAATTGCGAAGTTGGATGCTCGGACTCAACGAGTAAGAAGTTAGCGGCGCTCTCGTATGGTCGCAATCCTGGCAATTGTTCCATGCCTTCAAACAGTTGTGATTTTGCTGGTGTCAGCCAGTCCCAGGTTTGTTGTTGAAATTCTTTGTCTTGCAATACAGCTACGCCAGCAGCAGCAGCTAGGGTGTTTACAGGCCAGGGATCGCGCATGGTTTGCCAGCGGTTAAGGCGGTCGGGGTGAGCGATCGCGTAACCTAGCCGCAGACCGGGCATAGTGTAGAACTTAGTGAGCGATCGCAGTATCGCCAAATTGCTGAATTCCGTCACTAATGGTATCAAGCTTTGCTGCTGATCTGGAGGCAGAAAATCCATAAAGGCTTCATCTACAACTACTAGAGCAAATTGCTCTAACAATGGCAGAAGCGTCTCTTTAGAAAACAAAAAGCCAGTGGGATTGTGGGGATTATTCAGGATCAGGCCGATTTTTGATTTTTGATCTAAAATTTCAAATCTCATATTTAAAATCGGCTTGACCTCTGCCGAAAAATCAAGCGGGCACTCTATGACATTGGCATTGAACGCCCGGAGTGCCCGCCAGTAGTCGCCAAAAGCTGGGGTAACTAAACAAGTTACCTCCAGTTTTGCCAGATCCCAGCCTGCCCAAGTTAATAACTCTGCCGACCCATTGCCTGGGAGAATCCAGTCAGGCGGCAGAGAGTGTGCAAGCCCCAGAGCCAATCGTAACTCGTAGTAATTAGGGTCAGGATAGGCTCTGAGAAAGTCTAGGTGAGCCTTTATAGCGGCGATCGCCGATTGGGGAGGACCCAAGGGATTGATACTGGCAGAAAAATCAAGAATACTCGCAGGGGAACAGCCTGCCAGTGCAGCTGCCCAAGCTAAGTTTCCCCCGTGAGTAGGCCGTTTCAAGTATGAGTCCTCCCAATAGAAGAAGTGGTTAGTCTTGTGGTGCCACCTTCTCCTTAAACAACTTACCAGCAGAAAACGCAGGAACCTTGGTTGCTGGTATTTCCATCTTGTCGCCAGTTTTGGGGTTGCGACCCTCGCGGGCTTTGCGCTCCCTTGATTCAAACGATCCGAAGCCTACTAGGGTAACTTTGTCGCCCTCGGAAACAGCTTCCATAATGGCTTCCAACGCTGCCGTCAACACTGCGTCGGCTTCTTTCTTGGTAACACTTGCCTTTTGTGCTACGGCATCAACTAATTCGCCCTTGTTCATGTTCAGTCATTCCTATGGTTTACACAATGGGTTAATCCCTGCTTAAAATTCCTGATACAGGGATGGTGACGCGATTCGGAGAAAGGGATCTTTAAGTAAAAATCCCTGAAACTGCCGCAATATCGAGGTTTCACTGCAATATTCTAAATTGCTCTAGCCCGTTGTGGATCGTTGAAACGTTTAAGTTATGTGGATTTCAGGATTTTTATGCGATCGCTGGGTATTTTGGGCAGCAAATCATCCCTCATAAGTGTTCATTGTTCATCGCATTTCCACCGCGATCGCACCCTCAGCACCCGGCAAATTAACGATAAACAATGAACAATCACCAACCGTTTAGCGATTTCCGCCTTGAACGGGTAAACCTCCGCGTCGCAGAATTTGGCGTGCATCTGGACTCGGCGTGTAATTATAGCCAAACGTGGAACGAGACGAGTCATCAATAACCTGAGGCGTCAGCAACACAATCACCTCTTGTCGCCGATTCTCCCGGTTAGTTCGTCTAAATAGAGCGCCAAGAATGGGTATATCCCCCAAAATAGGCACCTTGCTTATAGTTGTTCGCTCTGAGTCCTGAATAATACCTGACAAAATCAGCGTCTGACCATCTCGCAAACGGATTTGCCCAGAGGATAGAGTGCGTTCTGATAGTAAAGTAATGGCGGCACCGCCCTGACCCGTATTGATGGTTTGGACAGGAGCAGAGACGGAGGGATTCACCGTCAGGGTAATAAAGCCATTATCGTCAATGCGACCGACAGCAACCTGCAAGATTAAACCAGCATCTCTTTTTTCAAAAGTTGTAGTTTGTCTGGTACCTCCAGGAGTGTCGTTGAACTGGACGTTGACATTTGTAATCACTTCCTGAGTCAGCTTGACACTTGCCGTCTGGTTTTCCTGGATTACCAAAGTCGGGTCTGTCAAAATCTTGGCATTGCCACTGACAATCTGCGCCTGCAACCGAGATAGCAATCGGGTCGGGAATTGGAACAAGGATGGCAGAGCGCTCGTAAGCGTCGCATTTGTACCCCGCGTTGTAGTTACAGTCCTGACTCCAGTTGTGGGGTCAACAGTTTCAGTAATAATGTTGGGCGTTGCTGGAGTGAAGTTTGTGAAACCGGCCTGTAGCGGGTTAGTTACGTTGATGAAAGGTCTAGGAACCAACCCGGGTTGTGCCTCTTGCTCAGTTACCACATTATTAGGAGTAACTCTGACCGTGCCCGGTATCAGCCCCTCAATCCGTATAGGATTGTTGGGATCGACGAAAACGTTTGCACCGCCAAAAGGATTAGCGATGACAGGTACGCCTGTCACACTGTTGGCCGCGGTAGCTGCACTAGGAGGATTGGTACCGCCATAATTAACGACCGCTGCTCCTCCGTCAACTGTAAAGAAACTCTTACCAACCCCGAAGGAGAAGCTAGTGTTTAAGTCATCGGTGTTCAATAAGTTGACATCAACAATCTTGACGTTCACCGCGACTTGGCGTTTGCGGGCATCCAGCTGAGTCAACATGGACGAAGCAATTTCAATTTGGCGCGGTTCGCCAACCATAGTGAGGGAATTGAGTCGCTCGTCCGTCAGGACGGATAATCCGGAAAGAAGTAGAGGTCCTTTGCCGACATTGGCCGCCAGTGGGATGATCTGGGTTAATGATTCCTCAGTTGTGCGGCGGTCAGCACCCTCTCCCGTCGTAGTTCTTGTCGTGCGATTTACAACCTGTTGAGACTCGGCTCCCTGGGCGCTGAGGAAACCTGCGGCAGCGCTTGCAGTAGCCTGATTGAGGCGAAAACTGCGCGTAACCAACTCGCGAGCGGCTTGGGGCAGCTGAGTACCCACAAAAATGGTGTTGCCGCTGCGGTTTGCCTGCAAGGCAGAGAGCCGGAGGACGTAGTTGAAGACATCTTGAACGGGTTCGTTTTCGATATCTAGGGAAATTGTTGGCCCACCCGGTCCACTTGGGGCACCCTGGGCGCCCTGACCACCAGCAGCAACACCTCCGATAAATGCAAGGTTGAGGCCAGCAGAACGGGCTAGCAGCCCTAAAACTTCTCGGACGGGAGCATCTCGTAAGACCAGACGGGGTACGCGAGTAGCTGTACCCAAATCTATGACAGAGCTAGAGGAATCAAGATTGGAGACTGCTATATCACCGACTGGTGGCGCGATCGCTCTGGGCAAGAAAGGAGGCGCTGGCGCGACTGGCTGAGCGACACCAGCAGGCGGTGCTGGATTGCCGTCTATCGTGATGTTGGGATTGGGAACAAGTATGGATGGCTGAGGCAGACCAGGGGTTGGTGCAGGCGGAGGCGTTTGCGTCCCTGTTGGCGGTCCAATTTGAGCTGGCTCAACTGGCGCTTGGGCAGTGGTAGTAGGATTTGCTGGCGTTAGAGCGGGTAGCCCGCTGGCGGGAACGCCAGCGGCTCTTGCCCCGCCTCCCGCCGCAGGTGGTATACCAGGCAAGGGCTTTGAGGCACTTGCGCCTTGATTCCCGGTTACGGCATTAAATGTTAAAGTAATCCCCTTATTGTCGGCGTTCATGATCTGGCCGGAAGGAGAATTTGTGGCACCGCTGACGAGGACGCGAATGCTGTTAGCATCATCTTGAGTGACAACTACCGACTTGATCCCCGGCATGGGGTTGTCCTGACGGAAGCTGCTCCCAGAAGGCAAACGTAGCTCGCTATTAAGCACGTTAGCTATTATGTCATTGCCACTACTCACCATCATGATCTGAGGCTTTTCTGTTGAATTAGCCTCTAGGGTGAGTTCAATACCTCCACTTGTCTGATTCAGGCGCACAGCTGTCACAGGGGTTGTCGCCGCTCTAACTGGCATTGCCAACAGCGCGATCGCTGCTCCCCCAATCAAAATTTCACCTAATTCTTTAGGCTGTCTCACAATTCACTCCTCACTAAAAATTCCAATTCTCAATTGGGAATTTTGAGTTATTAATTCATAATTCCTTAAGGACGACGCAAATGCAAAACAGAATGTAAAACAGAGTTTCTGGATCGCACCCAGTTTATTTCCCCTTATGCTGTGCTAAAGCAGCAGTGCCTATTACGCACACCGCTGCAAACACCGGAAACCGCCCCTAGAAAATCCCCAATTACTTTTTGGGTTGCGCCGCCGCCGCTTGCGCTGCTGCTGCTTCCTGTTCTGTCAGCGGCAACAACGCATTCAGCTTAAAATTGGCTCGGATCGTCGGTTGGTTAACTATCACCGCCTTTCCTTGCTGGTCAACCATAAATTTCTGAGGTTTAGTTCCACCCAACTCTGCTTTGAAGTCTTTAACGCTCAACAGCAACGGCAAGCGTTCAATACTTCGCATAGTTGACTGTATTTGGTCAAATGTACCCTCTAACTCTACATCGAAAGATTTACGTTTTAGTTTGCCGTTCACCTCCGCACCCAGCGAACTATCAGTTATCACATTTTTTACATCATTATTGGCAGTATTGCCAGCCTGTTGGTCATTAGGCTGAAATCTTATCAACTGTCCCTGCGTGCCATCAACGAAACGATTGACATCCAATAACAAAGTGTCCAGCGTTTTCTCATTAGAGAACAAAGCCAGTACATCTTTTTTTTGTCTTTTCGCCTCCGCTAGCTTAACATTAGCCTCCTCATACTTTTTCTTTATGTCATTTTCTTGTTGAATTTGGCTTTTCTTCTCTGTTACTTTTGTTTGTAGTTGCTGGTAACTATCCCACGCAGGCTGCACATAATTTAGCAGTAAATAGATAGCTCCTCCCAGACCTAGAACCGCGAAGAGAACGCCACCAATCATTGGCGTGAATGTAATGCCAAACATAGTGGGATAAGGAGACGCGCTATCTTCTCCGCCTTCTTCAAGGGGACTAAACTCGTCAGCGTATGTCATGGTTGAATAACTCCTTTGGTCTGAAGGTTTCTTATCCTAGATACAATACCCACGGCACCCTTGCGATCTAACTCTCGAACTAACTCTGAACTAGGTACATCAGTAAGGCTTGTTTGAATCTTGTACTCCACCACTTTTGGCAATTCGATCTTCACATTCGCCGCTTGTGCTTGGGTCTTAGGAAGTTCCAAAGTAGTGGGGTTGGCAACCAAACTAGCACTTACTAACTGGGTTGAGTCTTTTTTTAAGAAAGAAGACCGCTGAAGCGTCAACAGAAAGTCGTTTACATCGTTGAAGGAGCGTGCTGTTCCTGAAATTTCAAGATTAGCTATAGGTAGTGGCGTAGTTTGGGCTTGAGCATTAGGGGCGGGTGTAGCAGCAGGTGCTGGTGCAGCCTGCTCAGTCTGTACAATGGTTTTAATTTGCACCCCTGGAGGAATGCGATCGCGCACCTCTTGCAACATAGCTGACCAAGGCTTAATTTGATTGAAAACGCTGGCTAGCGCTTGGGTTTCCCCTTGAATGGTGGTGGTCTGTTGGGTGATGCTTTTTATTTCATTCTGTTTTTGTGTTTGGCTAGCTAGCTGTGTGTCTAGCTGCGATCCTTCTTGCTCCAATTGGGCAGTTTGCTGATTTAAATACCACAACAAGCCGCCAACTGCACCTGGCAAGAGCAGGCCAACTGCTACCCCTGCAATTAGGGGAACCATCGTCCCGATTGGAGTTTTTTCTTTCTTGGGCTTGTTAGACCGCTCGTTTACAAAATCAGGGCGATCTTTAAGAAAATTAACATCTAAGCTATACATCGCTTTAAACCTCCCTTAGTCCTAACCCCAGTACAGTACCCAATCCCGGTCTTTGGACTTGAGGAATTTCTTGGTCAACCTCCAAAGAAAGAGCTGCCACCGGGTCTACTTGAGTCGTAGGCAAACTTAACCTTTGCGTGAAAAATTCATCTAGTTGTCCAATTCCACCCCCAGGCCCTGCTAGTAAAAGCTGCGCCACTTCTAAATTTTCGCTCTGATTTAGATAAAAATCGATAGAGCGACGCAGTTCATCCGCTAGCTCTCCCAACACTCTAATTAAAGCCGCCATACCCGGATTGATGCCCGTCGCACCAGTGCGAACGCTATCTACGGGCGTGTTGGGAATCGTCATTCCTTGCAGCAACTCCGTGTTTCTCGACGTTGGCAAATTCATCGCTCGCGATAGAGCGCTCTGAAGTTGGAAAGTGCCGATAGGAACGGTGCGGTTAAATTGGGGAACGCCATCGACGATAATGGCAATTTCCGTGCTGTCGAATTCAATATCCACCAGAACTGCGGCTTCTTGTGGTGCAAATTGCCGTAACTGTTCCCTAATCGTGCGAATTAGGGCAAAGCTGTTAATCTCTAGAACATCTATATTTAACCCGGCTAGCTTGAACGTTTCGATATAGGTGTCTGTTACTTCTTTGCGGGTTGCTACCAGCAGTACTTGCACCTTCTCAATGCCATCTTCATCTGTAAAAAAGCCGAGCTTCTGATAATCTAAATCGACTTCTTCGCGGGGGTACGGCAAATAAAGGCCAGCTTCATGGTTTAAAACCATTTCACGCAGCTCTCTATCATCTAGCTCTGCTGGAACTGGAATAATCCTAATAACAGATTCCCGCATAGGCACTGCTGTAGCAACGCTATCGGCTTTGATCTTAGTCTCTGCCATTGCGGCTTGGATCATTTCTGCCAAAGCTGGTGCATCGGCAATCTGCCCTTCTTGAAATATGCCTTCGGGCACTTCCGTCGAGTGCATCGCTGTTAATTTAAAGCCCTGACCGTGCTTGCGTAGCTGTGCAATATTAATGCGTTCTGGAGCCAGTTCTATACCGATGCCTTTGGTTCGTTTGGCAAAAACGCTTTTAAAATCTAAACCTTTTAAGCGGTTAAGCATATTTTGGTCGGTAGATGGGTGTTGTGCCGATGATGATTGTCTAATGCAACTCTTGTATGAGTGCCAATAGATCTAGAGAAGTATATGCTACCCAATCTAGCTTACAATTGCCTCGCGTGAAGTAAATACCGAAGCCAAAAACCGTTAATACGAGGTTAGTACAGCCTCGTACCCAGCGAAAGGTTGTCGCCCGGATACATATCGAATAATGTAGGATGATTTACTGCTAACGCCGAATGCGGAATCCCGATTCATAATGAGCAGTAGGAAGACCTGGACACGTTTAGTAGTATGCGCCCTGTTTGGATTGCTCCTTAGCTGGGTGGTGAGCTGTAGCACCACTCCATCTATATCAGGAAGTCAGGAAATTGAGTTCTGGACGATGCAGCTACAGCCACAATTTACAGACTACTTCAAAAACCTAATTTCCTCTTTTGAAGCTGAAAATTCTGGCCTTATAGTCCGGTGGGTAGATGTACCCTGGTCGGCGATGGAGAGCAAAATTCTGACCGCTGTAGCTGGAAAAACAGCGCCGGATGTGGTAAATCTAAACCCTGATTTTGCCTCGCAACTCGCCTCTCGGAATGCATGGTTGGAGCTAGACTCTAAAATATCACCCCAAGTACGCCAGCAATATTTACCTAATATATGGAAGGCCAGCACGCTTAATGATAAAAGTTTTGGCATTCCTTGGTATCTAACGACGAGAGTAACGATTTACAACGCAGATTTGTTTAAAAAAGCGGCTATCAGTAACCCACCGCGTACTTATGAAGAATTGGCCCAGGTGGCGAAGATTGTTAAGGAAAAAACGGGCAAATACGCTTTTTTTGTAACTCTGGTTCCGGGGGATTCGGGGGAGGTGCTGGAGTCCCTGGTGCAGATGGGTGTCCAATTGGTAGACGCGCAGGGGAAGGCAGCGTTTAATACTCCTGCTGGTATTGCGGCATTTAAGTATTGGGTAGATCTCTACAAAAATGGGTTGTTGCCAAAGGAAGTTTTGACCCAAGGACACCGCCAAGCAATTCAACTGTATCAGTCGGGTGAGACGGCGTTGCTGGCTGCGGGTTCGGAGTTTTTCGGCACGATCGCTAAGAATGCACCTGCGATCGCTCAGGTTTCTGCTATCTCACCCCAAATTACTGGCGTCACTGGCAAAAAAACTGTGGCTGTAATGAATCTTGTCATCCCCCGCGATACTGCCAAGTCTGATAACGCTCTTAAATTTGCCTTATTTGTCACTAACAACAAAAATCAACTGGCTTTTGCTAAGGCAGCTAATGTTCTGCCGTCTACAGTTGAATCGCTGCAAGATAGCTACTTCAAATCTGCTGATGCCAATGCTTCCTCAGCGGATAAAGCACGGATCGTAAGCGCTAGCCAGATGCAACAAGCTGAGGTGTTAGTTCCCGCAATGCGCGATCTCAACAAGTTGCAAAAGGCAATTTATGAAAATTTGCAATCAGCAATGCTGGGTAACAAAACAGTAGAACAGGCTGTGGCTGATGCTGCGACACAGTGGAATTCTCGATAAGTAGTTGCAGGCAATTGCACGAATGACGCGATCGCACGCTAGCGCGATCGCGCTTCATGACAGACAATCGTATGAGTTAATGTCTCTCAATCCACATGCAAAATTTTTTCTCTGGTTTGCCTGGTGTCCTGCTCATCGTCGTGTTATCGGTAGTCGCCAGCTATATAGCCATATCGTTGATAGAACACCAAGTTCACCAAAATTTGATGCACAAACGACGCCTGCCTAAATGGGCATATCGGGTATGGCCTTACATTATGGAAATATATGAAGGCCATGCTGTACGGCATCACGGCATCTGGTATCGCGATTTTGACTTTGAACCTCATCCAGATGGTCGTCACGATAATATCGACATCCGTCTAGTTGAGACAGCATGGCTATTCCTAGCCTTTGCTCCCATTATGTTGCTGTTCTTTGCAGTTTCCCCAATCGCGGGTGTGGTGTGGATAATTATGGGCATCGCACACGACCGTTTGTGGAACATCCTGCACAACCAAATGCATATGCCCGAAGCAGTATTTTTTGCTGACTGGGGGCTTTATCGCTGGTTGGCTAGGCATCACTTTATGCACCACCAAGCTACGAACAAAAACTACAATATTGTGTTTCCTTTTGCTGATTTTGTTTTGGGAACTGTATCTAAACCCCGGTTTAGAGATCTGCGCGAAATGATGCGTCTTGGTTACCTGAAACCAAAATCATCACGTGCTAAAGCGCGTCTTGAAGCAATCCGAACCAAAGTAGAATACTCGCGTCGCCCGTTGGTAGAAGCTACGGTCTAAACGGGAAGAATAGATATGGCAACCCCCCTTAACAAAGGGGGGTTTAAATTTTAAATTTAACCTCGATTATTCAAAATTCATAGTTTATAATTGCTGCTGTTGTAAAAAGTATCCTAGTAAATAAAGCGAACCACACAAAACTATTAAATTTTCTGGGTTGGTGTTTAAGTTTGCAGCTTCCAGACCATCTATGAGATCTGGATATAACTGACAAGATGCTAAATTTGGGCAGATGTTTTTAGCTAGAGTTGCTAAATATTCTGGGTCGGCTGAAGTGTTGTCGGGTACGGGGACTAAATACAAGCGATCGCCTGGTCGCAACAAGGCTTGAAAAATATCCGCATGATCTTTAGTCGAGAGCATTCCCATTACCCAAGTTTTAGAATCTAGCTCCCCCACATTCGCAGGTTGCGCCTGGGAATTGGGAGGATATAAAGTATCAACAAATTGACGCAGGGCGATCGCTGCTTCTGGGTTATGGGCACCGTCGATGAGTAAGCGGCGATTTTTCCAGATAGTCCATTGGAGGCGTCCGGGCCATTTAGTTTTTGCCATACCAGAGGCGATCGCTTCTGCTGAAATATTCCAGCCTTGTTGTTGAAGAATTTGCAGGGATGCGATCGCTAATGCTGAATTACTTAGCTGAATTTCTCCAAGTAACGGCAAAGGATACTTTATAGATTTTGGATTTTGGATTTTGGATTTTGGATTTAAGTTTAAATCCTCAACAATTTCATATTCTGCCCACCCCTCTCCAATGTGTTGTGCTGGTTGTGGGAAAACGGCAGGACAATTTAGCTGGGCAATGCGTTGTTTTACGACTGCCATTGCTTCTTTTGGCAGTTGTCCGATTACGGCTGGACATCCTAGTTTGAGGATGCCAGCTTTTTCGCCTGCAATGTCGGCTAGGGTGGGGCCAAGTACCTGCCAGTGTTCGCGGCTGATGGAAGTTATTATGGTGATGAGGGGGCGATCGCACACGTTTGTCGCATCTAGCCGTCCTCCCAACCCTACTTCTACTACGGCGACATCTACTTGCTGCTGGGCAAAATATAACCAAGCAGCGGCGGTAATTACTTCAAATTGAGTGGGTGTGTATTCCCTAGCGAGACGATTATTTGCTGTCTCTACAACCTGCATGAGTAATTGTGCTAGGTCATTAGTAGAAATAGGTTTTTCGTTGATACAAATTCGTTCGTTCCAATCAATTAAATGAGGAGAATTATATCGTCCAACGCGATAACCAGATTCGGTTAATACGGAGGAGAGATAGGCACAAACAGAACCTTTACCATTTGTTCCAGCCACATGGATTATGGGGACAGAATGGTGGGGATTGCCTAAAGAAGCCAATAATTTTTCAATGCGCTCTAGGCCGAGATTGACGCCAAAGTGCTGAAAAGGGTTAAGGATAGTGTCGATGTCCACAAGCACGAATACTAAGTTTATTTAATAACTTTTATTTCTTGTGTAAATTAGCACAATCATTGTTTAGAACATTTACAGGGGAATTACTGTCTATGTGCGGGTATTATACGCTATGTAGATTGGCCTGAAACGCAAATTTTATCTGTCAAATAGCTGGAATTATCAAGATGGCAACAAAAGATAAGGCAACAACTAAAGGTTTACGCGGTACTGAAGCGGGGGCTAAAACTCGCATTCTTCTCGCTTTGTGGGACATGGGGGGAGCAAATAGCCAGGTTAAGAAGGGTGATTTAACCGAACGAATAAAGCGAACGAATGAGAGGGCTGCTGACTATCAAGGTGTATTTGGACAGTTAGAGGAAGCAGGAGCGATCGCTATATCTAAAAACTTGGTATCGCTAGCGGATAAAGGGGTGCAGACGCTAGGCGAGGGACTGAAGAGTGGTGAATTTGAGTTTGATGGGACTCAAATTGGAACCAGAACTGCTAACGCGCTGTTGAAGTGGTTGCGTGAGATGGGAACCCTAGATGGGGGTGTAGCGGCGAGTGCTGGCAAAGGTAAAGCAACAGGGGGAGCGATCGCGTCTTATGACGAATTTAAGCCCTTAGCGTTGGAAGTGTACGACAGCCTGAACCGGGATTACAACTTAGACAATCTGGTGCCAATTTACCGGATTCGGCGGGAGATTGGGGAAAGTGTTAGTCGCGACAAGTTCAACGAGTGGCTGCTGGAAATGCAAGCTAAGGATATTTTGCAACTCATCGGCGGTGAAATGCCAGATATCACTCCCGATCAAGCTGAAGACTCTATTAAGACTAAACTTGGCGCAGTGCGTTACTACGCGAAACGCTTAAATTCTCAAAACTAACCGAACTCTGTTTCCAGTTTTCTACCTCACACAAAAAGCCATGACCAATTTTTCTGTTTCCTCCATTGAAGAGCTTAACGCTGCTATCGAAAATCAAAATCCCTTTGCTAAACCTCCTTTCCTGAATGCCAAAGACATTTGGGACAAAGAATTTCTTGATATTGAGACTATAAATTCCCACGCTTCTGAAGCTGTGTTTCAAGCACTTAAGCAAATCCAGACGGGTCAATACTCGACAACTTCAATAGCCATCACTGCACAAGATGGAACAGGCAAAACTCACATTATTAGCCGCATCCGCCATCGTTTGCAATCTCAGGGTGGTGCCTTGTTTGTCTATGCAAACAAATATGGTGACATCAGTCAAATTAAACAAGGATTCCAATCAATTTTAGCCGATAGCCTTAAAAAGATTGGTAGCAAAGAAGTTATGCAATGGCAAGAATTGGCAACAGACATGGTGAATGAGGCATTAAAGGCAGTAAACCCTAAAAATAAGACTTTTTTGCCTAAAGATCTACTCCAGCAAATTGAGGAAACCGAAGAGAGTAAACCAGAAGTATTTAATAAATGGCTCAACAATGCAGCCAAAGCATTTTGCAAAATTAAGAATGTTAATAATCCTGATACTGTCCGGGCAATTTTGTGGACGTTATCTGCCGATAAAAATCTTTTTGCGATTAACTGGTTGGCAGGCAAGGAATTAGCTCAATTCAAAGCAAATGAACTAGGACTACCTACTCAAAACCAATCTTTTGATGCGGTTCTACAAATCCTAGATTTGATTAGTGAATATAACCAACTTGTAATTTGTTTCGACGAACTAGACAATCCTGACATAGATCCTGATACTTCTTTGACAAGAGCGCAGGTTGTCGCTGGTTTAATCAAAGAACTGTTTGAAAATCTCAAACAAGGAATAATCCTCAGCGTAATGATGCCTGGTGTTTGGAGTAATAAAGTAAAAGCGTTACCTGGGGGAGTCTACAATAAGATTTCTGCTCAGGGTAGTCCGCTGGAGCTAAAATACCCTGATGGTAATTCCATCATCCAATTAGTCACCTTATATTTAAGGGAGTTTTATAAAGCAAAAAACTTAGTTCCTCCAAATCCAACTTACCCATTTACGCAAAATCAACTCACAGACCTTGCTGATGATAAACCAACCATTAGAGAAGTTTTAAAATGGTGTCGAGATAACTGCGTTCCTGGGGTAGAACAGCTCGATCCAGTTGAAATTGCTTTTTCTAAAGAGATGGAAGAAGAACTAGGAAATTCTTTAGATGATAATTACCTAGTTGCTAATGCTCTTTTGTTTGGGTTCCAGAGGTTGATTGGTAAAACTGTAGAAAGAGTAACAATTGAACAAGTTACAGATAGGGTAAAGAAAAGAGGTGGGAAAGATGATTACATCAATTTCAAGATAATTGGTAACGAAACTGGAAAAAATGCCACCATTGGAGTTGCTGTTCTTCAGTATACTGGCGGCAAAACACTAGGAGCCGGATTGAGAAGGCTAAATGATTACGAAACTTTTGGCTTGACTCGCGGCTGTTTGGTTCGTTCCAAGGGCAAAAAAATTACTCCACATATGGAGAAAACTTATCTAGAACCGCTGGTTAGGCAAAACGGTGGGGAAGTTGTGCCGCTGAAAGAAGAGGAAATTAAACCGCTGATAGCAATTTATTCGGTTTATCAAAAGCGCGAAGTTGACTATAAGGTGACTGATTTGCAGATTTTCAATTTTATTGCCGAAAAAGGTGCTGAAAAAATGCTAGGGGTTAGTAACCCTCTCGTTCAAGAGATTCTCAGCGATCCATCCTATGAAGTTCCTGCGGATATGATCGAAGAAGAACCCGTAGTTTCAGAAGAATATATGATTGCTGATGTATCTGAATCAGACAACCAAGAGATTCTCAGCGATCCATCCTATGAAGTTGCTGCGGATAGGATTGAAGAAGAACCCACAGTTTCAGAGGAATCTATGATTGCTGATGTATCTGAATCACGTAACATGGATGATGGAATCAACGCGCTATTCAACAGAATTAATGGTTGATGTCCTGACTATAGCAGTCCTAAATGCTTCGCAGTGGCAAGCTCCCCGACTTCTCTTGCGAAGTCGGGGACCTGAAGAGCTAGCATCTCATAGCTCAAATACGATTGCTATATAAGTTGAGTCCAACAGAGAAATCTATGAGTACCATGCAGACAAAACTACCGACCGATACTTGGGTTGTAGCGACATGGGACGAATTTATCCAAACCATTGAAGACCCCGCCTATCAAAAAACGAAAGGCTACTACTACAATGGCAAAATGAGGATTGAAACTATACCAGTCAGTCCCGATCATGCAAAAGATAATGGGATTATTGCTATTGCTGTCACCTTATTCGCCGCTTGCAAAGGCATTTTACTGAATTGCTTGGATAACTGTACCTACCGTAAAACAGGCGTTCGGGAGTGTCAGCCCGATGTATCTTATTACATCGGAGAACGGGCGCAAATGGTACCGACAGGAACCGCGATCGCTAATCTTGATAATACCCCAGCGCCAGACTTAGCTATCGAGATTGCTGATAGTAGCCTAGCTGATGATAAAGGCGAAAAACGGTTGCTTTATGAAGATATAAAAATAGCAGAATACTGGATAGTTGATGTGCAGAAAGCAGAGATAATTGCTTTTGAAATTATCCCCACTGGCGGTAGTAGAAGGATTACTGAATCTCAAATATTGCCAGGTTTACAGATGGCAGTATTAGAAGAAACTTTGCGGCGCAGTCGCCAAATGGCACACTCTCAAGTTGTGCATTGGTTATTAACTCAATTTCAACTATAAGATGAAGTATGCCGTCAGTTAATTCGGTAAACATTGATACTGCTATAAGACTACCCGCGCCAGACATTGAAGCGTTAATTCAAGGGCGAGCGATCGCAGCTATGCCTCGGCTCGATATCGGGGGGCGACAATTTGCTCTATACCCAGGTGATGCATCTATTAACTTACTACTAACTGAGCAACACTATCGACCGAATTTTTTGTCTATTGCTCAAACTGCATTTACTCAGTTAAATCCTGAAACAACCACAATTAAAGCTTGGGCTAAATGTGAACTCTGCCAAATACTAGATGGTAGAGAAGATTTAGATGCTTTGTCACAGTTAACAATCTGGAAAAAAGAGGCGTTAGAAAAAATTTTATCGCAATTTCCTTATATTTTTTTGGCACATTTACGAGTTTATCTGTTATCTCAACCATTGGAAATACCAGCCAAGAATCAAGGTCGATTTGTGGCTTTACCTCATCCTCTGAGCGTTACAGATGATTCGCCAGTGTTGAGCGATCGCACTTTCAACCAACGCCGCCATCAGCTAGAAAATAGACTCCCACCGCAGCATCCAGAATTAGAAGAATTGCAAGGTGCGATCGCGCAACTTACCATCACCAACCCAGCAGCTAAAGAACTGGATCGGGACATTAAAATATTTCTAGGTTGGGGTAGTGATGAACCTGCAAAGCAACTCGATCGAGATTGGTCTTGGATCGAGAAAATTGCAGAAATAGGAAATTCTAGCGACGGTCATACTTTTGAAAAACTGGTGCGTAGAGGATTACTTAAGTTAGGCTTCAGTGGTTCTGGTATAGATCCAGAATCAATGGGTGGAGCCGGAGGGATGGATTTCTACTGTGAAAGTCCTTACCCAATGGTGGGAGAGTGCAAGGCGACTAAAACAGAGAAAGTTCCTGATGGAACCCCTGCACAACTCCTAAAAATTGGTATGAACCATCTAGGTAAAGCTCAATATGACCGTTCAATTAAATTAATTGTAGCGGCTGGAGAGTTAAATTTTTATGCCAATAGAACCGCTACTGAAAATCAAATGAATGTCATTAGACCCGAAACACTACAAAGATTAGTTGAAGTGCAAGCACAGCAGAAAAACTCTATAAACTTATTAGAGCTAAAACAGTGTTTGCAGCAAGAACCGTTTGGCTTGGCTGACGATAAAGTTAATACTTATATTGACAATGTATGGAAAAATATTAGGCTGCGATCGCACCTCGTCCAGCTTGTAAAAAATTACGTGAAAAACACAGGTTTAGATAATGCTGGAGTTGAAGCTTTACATGGCGCATATTTTGGCTCCAATCCACCTCAGCCGTTAAAAACTGAGGAAATGCACGAAATTTTGATCGAGCTTTCCTCGCCTTTAACGGGATACTTGGGACGAATTAAGGGAAGTGATTGGAGGAGCGATCGCTTTTATTTCTTGCGCGACTTATCGCAGGATACTTGAAATAACTAGCGCGATCGCCCTCTTCCGATTTAAAGGTTGCGATCGCCCCTGCGATCTGAGTAATTATGAGTTTTCCAGGATACGTTTCCAAGTGGTAAGCCACTGGTGGCAAGGTTCGTCAATTGGAGCAATGTTTCTGCGTCTTTGCGCCAGCGACTGAGTATAAGCTGCAATCCACGCGATCGCTAATTCTTGCTCTGTCACCGTACCCCCTCCCATTGCTCGACTAAATTGCTTTTTGATCCACTCTCTAAAGGTCAGGATTTCTAGAACAATATCAAAGTCATCTTCAATTTCTTGACAACGCGATACAAGTTCATCTCTTCGTTCAGGTTCAACACTTGTCACAAAGCCAGCTAAAGCAACAGTCGGGTGTGCTTCCAACTTATCTGCTAGTTCTTCTAATTCATCTCGCAAGTAGGCTTTCCCATATTTTGCATCCCATGCTTCAATAATCTGCGTAGCCTCTAGTATTTCAATATCACCTATATTACCGTGCTTTTTATTTGCCGAGCGCATCTGTGAGAGAGGCTTCAACGCTCCATCAGGAAATAGTTGACAGTCTTCCAGTGCTTGCATCAAACTGTGCATAGCAATTTCCATAATTCTTGCTGCATAATCAGACTCATTAATATGCCTTCTTATAATTTCACTTAAAAATTCCTGGTTCACTTTTTCACGTGACTGTAAAAACTTGTGTAAACTCTCTATTGTTTGCTCAGCTAAGTCTCTAAAAGCCTTTGCCCGATTCAGTAGTTGTGATAGCAAATAATGCAGAGCAGCTTCGGGAGATATTTCGTTAGCCTCAATCCCTTCCACAAGGCTGAGCCATTGCAGCCTCGCGCCCCTAATATTAGCCTTATATACAGGTGAGTAAGGATAATTTTCTGCAAGGCTGCGCGTCATCATAAATCCATCCGCGTTCAATTTGAGCAGATCGTAGCGTCGCAAAATTGGAGTGATATACTGCTTATCCAAAGAGCGCATGGATATACCATCACGCCATGAAAAGGATTTGCTGCTTGTACTGCCTTTATGCAGCCTAATACTTTGCGTCGGCTCGATGGCTTTGATGCATAACTGCATAATTGTTAACCCAACCAACGCTCTGCCAACTTCACTGGTAACTGAATCCACAAGCCTATTGAAGATATTAAGATGAATATGGCTCAGTTGTGAAAAGTCAATATCGGCTAAATTATCTCTGCACAAGAGGATCTTTTGTTCTAGATAACCATTAGCAAGTTCTTTAGTTATTTTTTGATATTTCAGTCTAGCTGACTGACTCATTCCCCCTTCTAAGAAAACCTGTGCGGTGCCATCGGGTAGCACAAGTTCACTCTTATCTCTGAATACTCTTAGATGCAGCTCGCTCATCACTTTATCCTAAGCTTTTGCGAAGTTGTACGCTTCTGGGTGTTAGCGTTGGAAACGCATAGGGAATGAGATACTCGCCTTTAGTTATTTGAGGATTTGTGTTGTGGTTTCTGACTTCGTAACCCATGCTGCGTAAATACTGGAGGTAAGAAAATACCTCTTCTGCACTAACTCCCCATAGCAATGCGATCGCTTGTTCTGATAGTTGGGTTGCTACTCCTATCCCCCTAACCACGCATTGAACAACACGCCAAAACATATCCACTTTTAATTTAGGATGAAAAGTTAGAACCCCATTAATCCGGGGGGTGTACTGATAATAACCAGAAAGCTGAACCAAATCCGCCTTACCTGTAATCTCAATAAGTTTTTCCTCGAATGCTTTCCACAGTGCTGTAAACAACTGTTTGTCTAAATTTTTAGCGCATAGCTTTACGCTCCTAGTGTTCAACTTCCATTCATCGTGCCCCCAAGATGGATATATATCAATTACAAATTGATTTTCTTCTTGGCCTTTCTCTTCAAGCTGTGCTTCTATCATCCAGCAAGAGGGATTCAAATCATACTTGAGATAAATTGCTGAACTGTTAGGAACTTCTTTTTCACACCAGGCAAAATCATTTGACAAAAATTTGACTACCTGCCCTTGACTAAGACAACTAACTGCTGGCATTGAAAATAGTTGTCCAGTCATGCGTAAATTTGAAATTGCAGCTTTAGCCTTCTGAGCGTATCTTTCACTTATTTGACGCTTGCGCTTTCTAAATCCCAGCTGCTTTTCAGGTGCCAAATAGTGTATGGTAAACGGTAGCGCAACACCCATAACTTGATCCAAAATACTAAGAGCTAAAATTCTACCCAATTGTGGCGGTACCGAATTCCCAATCTGTTCTATACAAACTTGGCGATTTCCCACAATTTCATAATCGTCAGGAATTGTTTGTAGTCTCTTGAACTCTGCAACAGAAAATTTGCGGTTTTCCCAACTGAAGGGGCCAGTGTATTGTCCGCCTTGTGCTTTAATAGTCCGCACTGGCATCTGTGGGTCAGCTTTGTAAAGAAAGTCAGAAAACTTTGATCGCCAGCTAAAAACTGGGTTGGGATGACCCATTTCCTCTGTATAAAAGCTGTAATTTAGGCCGGGTGGTATATTTGTAAGAAGGTGCCCGTACCTTCCTCCAATACCTGGCTCTACATCGGATGTGTCAGCGCCTTGAACTGCTTCGGCAGCTGAATAAAACGGTTCTTGGTCAGGAGAATCAGGGCCATGAGTTGGATAGGGAAATAAATAATTACCTGACTTCAATCCAACAATAAATAAACGTTCTCGATGCTGAGGTACTCCATAATCAGCTGCATCGAGAATGCGAACATAAATTGTGTAGCCTGCTTCTTTAAAAGCATTTTGAATTTCTTTCCAAGCTTCTCCCTTCTGCGCTCCCGTAATTCCATATACATTTTCAAAAAGGAATCCTTTTGGCTGTAGTGTCTTTACTAAACGGACATACTCCTGAAAGAGCTTACCTCTGGAATCATTGGTTCCTGCAACTCCCGCTGCTCTACGGCCTGCCGCAGAGAAAGTTTGGCAGGGTGGCCCACCAATGATAAAGTCTACGTTTATTTCGGGACTCGGAAAAAATTCTCTAATATCTATGCAGATTGGTTTGGAGTTTTCTAACCGCTTCCCAGGTTGGCAATTTTTTTTTAAGGTCTGGACGTACTTGGCTTCAAACTCCACCATTTCAATAATGTCGAAGCCAGCATCATGGAATGCGATATCAAGGCCACCGCCACCAGCGAATAAGCTTAGAGTTTTGATGGGAGGATGACGCTGTTTAGCCAGCCAGCTGCGAAGAGATAAGCCAAATCGATCTGGCCAATTTGAGCTACGCCTAACACCAAGCGATCGCAATATTTCCTGAAACCAGACAACTTTTTCAGGATAGATACCAGGTAAATTCAAAGGGAGGGATAGCTGTTGCATGCGCTGGCGAAGTCGGTAAGTATCAAACTGCCAACATCATCTTAATAGAGTTTGCCTCGCCTTTAACGGGATACTTGGGACGAATTAAGGGAAGTGATTGGAGGAGCGATCGCTTTTATTTCTTGCGCGACTTATCGCAGGATACTTGAAATAACTAGCGCGATCGCCCTCTTGGGTTAAATTTCCTTTCAACCCATCCAAACCACACCATTAACCAGGACAACTACACACATAAATTGGCTGACATATCCGGCGCGTTCGCGGGCGTCTATTTCTGCGGCGAGAACTGCGATCGTCGTCATAGTATGTCTCATCATGACAACTTTCCCTGTCGCCACAAATCGGCGCACGCGAAAAAACTCCTAAATCTTTTACAGAAACTTCCGCTGTAAAAGTACCTTGTTCAACAACTGTATCGCGCTCTTTAATTGCATACTCAAACTTATTTTCGCCTTCTAAAACTGAAAAAGTACGACCTTTATGGCTATCTCCAAATTTGACCTCAAAGCTTTCTGAAGATTCACCTTTATCATATTCTCTATCCGTGTATGGATAGGGGTTTTTCTTCATCCCCTCAGTCACGTTCTTGATAACCACCCTTCGTTTAGGAGCAGGAAGGTTTGAGCTAGAATTGAACCGAGCGTTTATTGTGTCTGGCGTATAAGCTGTACCAGGACATTGACCTACATATTCAACTCGCTTAAATTTGATTAAATTCGTATCATAAGTAGTCTCATTTTTCGCCTGAATCTGTGCGCCGTTTGCATGAGCAGTTAGCGCAACTAAAAGAACAACCGCGATCGCCGCAACCAACAAAACGGCAGTTCTTTTGATTGCGTCCGGTATCCTCAATCCGCCTTTACGTCTCATAATTCCTCTTCCGACCAATAAAATCTACGCCCCTTACCTTTGGCAGATGCTGGGGTCTGTTTTTAGTGTCGTGTATTAATTATTGATTGTTTCCGTTCCCAGTTGCTTGCTACCGTAGCCGACTTTAACTTAAGGAAACTGCTTTTTAGGGCGATCGCCACTGGGATCGGAGAAAACAAGCTTCATATTAGCGAAAACAAGCCTTGTAACATAATTGTTATCTAGGATACAAGCAATTTAATTATCTTAATGTTTGACAGTTCCTAAATAAACGGTAAAAATAGATACAGAAATACTTTTTTGATTTCTTTTTTTTTGGCTGGGGTTACAGCCCCAGGCTGGATTTTCTACGGAGACGGTAAGCGAGGGGAGTAGGTTGCGAGAGCAACCGCCCAGCGAATCGGTCGGGGTAGTCTCTCACTCACAACCAACTCAAGCGCAATAATATCGGAGGCAAAGAATATGAAACTTTCTTTTAGAGGTAGCAGCTGCGAGGACAACCCACCCATGCTGGAAGTTCGGGAAAGCGACATCGTGGGCAAGGGGGTTAGAAATAGCACATATAGCTATCTCAGACATATTCCCACACCCCAACCAACCGTAAACTTGAAGAACGAGCGTGGTATTGCCTTTCGCACTGCACAATCGGTAGCTGTAGAGCCAACCATACCAGAGGAACTGGCAGTAGAGAGACGATTAATCGCGTCTTTCCAAAGTCAGAGGAAATCAGTCACAGATAAAACCTGTCAGAAAACTCTGGATGAGGCAGATAAAAATCACATCGCTAATATCTGCCGCAGCCTGGAACATCGCCTACAGGTAGCCAAAGCCAAAGGAGATACAAATTTGCTGCGTCTTCTGGAAGCAGAGTCAGCGCAAATATCCTTTTGCAAACTGTAGTTGGCGGCTAAGAGTAGATAGATATAGCAATTCTATTTGAGTTGGAGATGTCATAGGTTTAGATCCCCGACTTCTTGGAGAAGTCGGGGATCTCGCCTTGTAGTAGGTGGGCGATCGCTAATATGCGATCGCCTTTTTTTGTGCTTTCTATTCGCCGTGTCATGGATCGCAGATATTCGTATCCCTAGCAACAACGCCACTTTCTAGAATGTAAATAAATGTAAGATAAATGGTCGCGCTTGTTGTTCTAGCACCTGAGATTACACGTCGCTGCGATTGAGACTGCCTACCCGGACAGCAGAATGCATAACGGCTACTCTTTTGTCTGGGGTTAGAAGCGGCGCTAACTGCTAAAAACAGTACAGCAATATTACCCAAGGGATTGGGAATATTTAGATTAAACGAACGAACAATTCTGCTGATGTCATTTGTGGAGAACGCTGAAATGCTTGAATCTTATCGTCAACACGTCGCCGAACGTGCGTCGGCTGGAATTCCCCCCCTACCTTTAGATGCCCAGCAGACATCGCAACTGTGCGAATTGCTAAAAAATCCGCCCGCAGGTGAAGAAGAAACATTATTGGCATTGTTGCGCGATCGCGTTTCCCCAGGAGTCGATCCCGCCGCATATGTAAAAGCTGGATTTCTGACTGCGATCGCTAAAGGCGAAACCACCAGCCCCCTAATTTCACCTACCTACGCCATCGAGTTGCTAGGAACAATGGTAGGCGGCTACAACGTGCAATCGTTGATAGATTTGCTCAAATCTGACGATGAAACATTGGCATCAGCGGCGACAACTGCGTTAAGCAAAATCATGCTGGTATACGATGCCTTCAACGATGTAGACGAATTAGCCAAAACTAACGCCCACGCGAAGCAAGTAATGGAGTCTTGGGCGGCGGCTGATTGGTTCACCTCTCGCCCCACCTTGCCGCAAACCATTACCGTGACGGTGTTTAAGGTTCCGGGAGAGACGAACACAGACGATTTATCCCCCGCACAACACGCCACAACACGCCCGGATATTCCCTTACACGCCTTGGCAATGCTGGAATCCAAGCAACCGGGAAGCATAGAAACCATTGCTGAGTTGAAGAAAAAAGGTCATCCCGTCGCTTATGTAGGGGATGTGGTGGGGACTGGTTCATCGCGCAAATCTGCGATTAACTCAGTTTTGTGGCATATTGGCAACGACATACCCTTCGTGCCGAACAAAAGGGCAGGGGGATATATATTAGGGAGTGCGATCGCGCCCATCTTCTTCAACACCGCAGAAGATGCAGGTGCTTTGCCCATCCAGTGCGATGTCACGAAGATGGAAACGGGAATGGTAATCACCATCCATCCATATAAAGGAGAAATTACCAACGAAGCAGGCGAAGTAATATCCACCTTCAGCCTCAAACCCGACACCATCATCGATGAAGTACGCGCAGGCGGACGCATCCCCCTACTTATCGGACGCAGCCTCACAGATAAAAGCCGAGTTGCCCTTGGCTTAGAAGCTACCCCCCTCTTCATCCGTCCTCGCCCACCCATCGACACGGGCAAAGGCTACAGCTTGGCACAAAAAATGGTCGGCAAAGCTTGCGGCTTAGCGGGTGTTCGTCCCGGTACTTCGTGCGAACCGATTATGACAACTGTCGGTTCCCAAGATACCACAGGCCCGATGACGCGGGATGAACTAACAGAACTCGCCTGTCTGGGTTTCAGTTCTGACTTGGTGATGCAGAGTTTCTGTCACACCGCAGCTTATCCCAAGCCAGTTGATATCAAAACTCACAAAGAATTGCCGGACTTCATGGCGCAGCGCGGCGGCGTCGCTTTGCGTCCCGGCGATGGCATTATCCACTCTTGGCTGAACAGAATGTTGCTACCGGATACGGTAGGAACTGGCGGCGATTCGCACACTCGTTTCCCCTTGGGAATATCCTTCCCAGCAGGTTCAGGTTTAGTTGCATTTGCTGCTGCTTTGGGTGTAATGCCTTTGGATATGCCCGAATCAGTTTTAGTGCGGTTCACAGGTGAATTGCAACCCGGTATCACGCTGCGGGATATCGTAAATGCGATTCCTTATGTTGCCATCCAAAAAGGTCTTTTGACTGTCGAGAAACAGAACAAGAAAAACATCTTTTCTGGGCGAATCATGGAAATTGAAGGCTTGCCAGATTTGAAAGTTGAGCAAGCTTTTGAATTTACCGATGCTAGTGCTGAACGTTCTTGTGCAGGTAGCACAATTAAACTCAGTATGGAGACAGTTTCCGAGTATCTACGTTCCAACGTTGCGCTGATGAAAAACATGGCAGCACGGGGCTATGCCGATGCGCGTACCATTATGCGCCGCGTCGCGAAAATGGAGGAATGGTTAGCGAATCCTGTATTAATGGAAGCTGACGCAGATGCGGAATATGCAGAAATAATTGAAATCGATTTGAACGATATCAAGGAACCGATTGTTGCTGCACCGAATGACCCCGATAATGTTAAGTTGCTGTCTGAGGTTGAGAATGACCCCGTGCAGGAAGTATTCGTCGGTTCTTGCATGACTAATATCGGTCACTATCGCGCCACTGCGAAGGTGTTGGAAGGCGAATCAGCAGTTAAAACTCGCCTATGGATTTGTCCCCCAACGCGAATGGATGAACATCAACTAAAAGAAGAAGGTGTTTATGGCGTATTTGATACCGCAGGTGCGCGTACAGAGATGCCGGGATGCAGTCTCTGCATGGGCAATCAAGCGCGTGTAAAGGATGCAACGACGGTGTTTTCTACTTCTACTCGCAACTTCAACAACCGCATGGGTAAAGATGCGCGAGTTTATCTTGGTTCGGCTGAATTAGCGGCGGTTTGTGCGATGTTAGGTCGGATTCCCACAGTGCAAGAATATATGGACATTGTGGCGAAGAAGATCCAGCCTTTTGCTGGCGATTTGTATCGCTATTTGAACTTCGATCAAATTGCTGGTTTTGAGGATGAAGGCCGCGTGATTTCCTTAGAAGATATGCCCAAGATTGAAGATATTTTGGGTATTCCATCTGGTGCGCTTCGCTAGTACCTATTGGAAGAAACCTAACCCCCCAAACCCTTCCCTCTCCGAAGCGGAGAGGGAAGGGGGAGAGGTCAATAATATACGCGATCGCCCCTAATGGTTATTATTAGAAACTTAGTGCGGGGTACTTACACAAGAGTGCAAAGCGCTACGCGGTACTATGGCGCAACGCTTGCCTCAATATGCTGCAAAAGCTAGACAGATGGCGCGATCGCGCCTGAATGCCCTACATCCAGCGCACAGTCCGCAGCCAAGGCCAAACCCCTGTTTTCCTTCTCATTTTCACCCCTTTACTATGTTCTGTGACTACATCCTTTAACTCCTCAGTTGTAAAGCTGTAGCCCAAATCAGAGGCAACTTCTATAAATTGCTGGGGTTCGTCTGCTGCTTGGAATTTTTCTCTTAAATCCGTATCTTGAGCAGCAGCTTCTAAAAATTGATTAGCACTTTGTTTAGACATCTTTACACTCACCCTTCTTGAATTGCGTCTTGCCTCATTTACGGAAGCATTTTTAGACTATGTTATCTAAAATTCTTTTATAGCTCAATATTGCAAATTACTACGTCCATCAACCTGATGATTTTTATAGAAAACCTCCTTTTCTTAGGGAGTACCTCCTCGTTTCTGCTATTTACAGGTTGGGTGTGGAGAAAAGCCAAGCCTTTTAGCATTCCAAAACCGCTTCCTAGCTGGTTTTATGTCTGGTTCTATATTGTCCTTATAGGGGGGATTGTGCTTCCCCTGCTAGCACTGATTCTGTGGGGAGTGTGGTGGAGTCATCCCAGCGTACTTCAAGCGCTCATTCCCTATTTTGCCATGCTGGGGTTACAAATATTAGCAGAAAGCGTAACTTTGAACCGCTTTCACTCCTGCGTGTGGGTGATGATTCCTTGCTTATACGTCCCTTATCGCATCTGGCAACTGCATACTGCGTTGACGCTCGTGAGTCTTGATAGCGAATTAATATGGGTACAAAGATTGTTACTTGCTGAAATAATTCTTTGGATTTTCAACTACGGCGTACACTTGTCGCAGATACCACGCCTGCTTGGCTGGGAAGTACATCGAAGTAGCGATTTAAATCCACCGACAAATCGGTAAAACCTGCTATGCTAGGCAGCTATAATATCCCTGCGATCGCATAAATTTCTATTGGGAGTATCGCTTAATAGGGAAAGTGATTTTTGTAATAGATATCTTTTAAAATTCATCTCAAAGCTTCGTACCCCTTTGTGTAAAGGTGAACTTCTACAGATGTTTAATAGGCAACCTAGATAATAAAGGAACTAAAAATGGATACTGTCGCAACCGTGAAACAGGAATGGCAGACGCAGGCGCTTGAAATTTTTATGCAGCTTGTAGGCGCTCCTGATGGAGACTTAGGAAAAGTCGGTCGTCTTTCCAATACTATCAACGATGATTACAGCTTAAAACTAATGGTGGAGTTTCTCTCGCGCACTACGCAAGGAAGACGTGCATTTCAGGAGCGTCCGCGCCTGGGTAAAGTCGATCTGCAAGAACTACATCAGTTACCAGAAAATACGCTGGGATATGCTTACTCGCATCACATGATCGAGAACAATTTAACTCCATTCCAACTAGGTGAGACTGAGGATGATTATTCCTTTTTGCTTGTGCATATAGTTGAAACCCATGACATCTGGCACGCAGTCACAGGTTGTGACACGAAAATAATAGGAGAGATCGAGCTACAGGCATTTTATGCTGCACAGCATTATGCTAGTCGTTTCTGGTTGGCACTGCTTGCTAAAAATTTGCTGAAAGCGGCGATCGATGATATTGAAGTCGGCGAACAGTATATGGATGCGCTGACTGGGGGCTGGTTGCGGGGAAAACAAGCGCGTCCCCTGTTTGGCATCGACTGGAAAGCCTTATGGGAAACGCCCCTGGAAAACCTGCGTACTGAGTTTAACCTCAATCGACCGATGTGAGAGGTTTAACTCCCTTATAGGTGCATTGGAAGGGCTTAGACTAGCAATTTTAAAACCTGCACAGTTTATGCTGTATTCCTCCAGTATTACCCCGCAGAGGTGGGCAAATCATAATTTGTCTTGTTAGTTTTAGGCGTTAATTAATTATGTTGTTGTATTTTGTGTATGCAAGATTAATATAAATTTATCTATATAAAAGTAAGTAGGGTGGAAAACCAAATATTGCAAAAAATAGCACAAGTAGGGCTTCTTATGTTTACGCTTTAAAAAAACTAGGCGCGATCGCACCTATGCACAATCGTCAAATTTAAACTAGGCGGGTGAAAATCGGGCATTAGCGAGATGTTTATAAACTTGTAATTACTATCGCAGGCGGGTTTAACAAGGCCCGATATATCAGAAAAAGATTATCTCAAGATTGTCTGGATATTAAAATTTGCTTATTACTTAGAAGAAACCTGCCTTGATGCGATAGAAGCGGCTATTAAGTAGGAAAAAGTATTCTTATCTTGAAATTAAAGGTCTATAAGACGGCAGAAATTTCATCTACCATCTTGAGCCTTCCTCTACGCACAGCATGAAGTAGACGGTCGATTGAGAATGCTTCTTCTGGGCTGAGTGAATCCTGTAACAGTGCAGCCAACAGCCCATAACGGTCAGCTAGGGTAATGCATCTAGTGTAGGCGACAGAGGCAAATAGTTCGGCGATCGCAGCTTGCAGTAGGCAGATTTGAACTTGCATGATTAATACCTGAACTCGATACTTCTAATATGAATCATTTAGCTTTTGTACATTGCGATCGCACCATTGGATGTTAAGTGATAATAGTTGATATTACTTGCGATCGCAGGCATAGTTAAATGTGATCCTATGCTTCCAAATTCGCGATCTCGATCACAACAACAGCCAGCTAGCATACAATTGTAGTAACGCAAAAAATCTGGCCGATTAACTTCAAAGAAGCATTATCAAAGGCGGCGTATCCTACTCCTCGCGATCGCCCGTGCCAGGAAGCCAAACACATATAATCTCAATTAAGGGGATCTAACTATGAGCCAAGATCGCAATAATAACTATCAGTCCGATGCATCCGAAGCTGTGACTGAGGATGGAGAACCTTTGCGGATACGACCTTGGGGCAAAGTAACACTTTTAGAAGAAAGCCCGCGTTACAGGATTAATCGCATAGAGGTCAACCCAGGCCATCACATCAGCACCCAAATGCATTATCATCGCAGCGAACACTGGATTGTAGTCGCGGGCACAGCTAAGGTCATTTGTGATGGAAAGGAGACAACATTGATCCCAAAACAGTCAACCTACGTTCCAATGAACACCCCTCATAGGGTAGAAAATCCAGGCGTAATTCCTCTAGTGATGATTGAAGTACAAAATGGGGAGTACCTTGGGGAGGATGACATTATCCGTTTCCCACACGATTCGTAACACTTAATATCGCCTCATTTGGGCTTTATATCGCGCCTACGACGAGTCTGGCGACAAACGTCAGCGATCGCGATCGCTATAAAAACTAATAGCGATCGCACTATAGTGACTATTTTTTTTTATTAAATAAATACAAGCAGCACATCTTAAAAATAGCTTTCAACGCTTGTAAAGCAGAATTTTTTTACCCCTGCTAGGGCTGCTAGCTTCAGCAAATTGGCTGATGAATAGTTAGCGAATTGGCGGTGGAAGCTGCTGGCTGGTGTAACAGACAATCATTAACATCTAAACAGGAATTTATCCGAAAGATGGTACTCACAGGTTGTTTGACAGAACTATCATTACCAGAAATTTTTTGGTTATTAGAGCAAGGAAGACAAACCGGATTGCTCACCCTTAGCACTACGCAAAAACCTGATACCGATAAGGAAAAGTTTCACTACATCTGGCTGCATCAGGGTCGTATTGTGGCGGCTTCCAACAATCTAGAGTGCCAAGGATTGCTATCAGAGATTGGCCAAAAGGGATGGGCGAGTAAGGAAGTTGCAGATCAAATATGTCAGTTGTGTCCAAGCAATACGCCCATAGGTGATTATCTGAGAGTTGAAGGAGTGCTGAATAGCTTGCAGTTGCAACAGTTGTTTGCACAACAAGTAAAGCAGCCAGTATATGCCTTGTTTGAACTCGCCAACGCCTCATTTAAATTTGAGCCTAAAGCAGCCTTACCCTGGGCAGAAATGACGGGTTTGAGCATAAGTACTGTTGAGGTGACACTACAGGGTTTACGGGCGCTTACCGACTGGAGCCACCTAAAACACAAGTTTTCTGACCTTAATTCTGCCTTGTTGACCAGCCGTAGCAAACCCTCATATTTACAGTTTGAACCCTTGGAGTGGCGAGTTTGGGAATTTGCAGACGGGACGGTTGACTTGGAGGCGATCGCCCGCGCACTAGGACTCCCCTCACAAAAAGTCCAGCAGATTGCTTTCCGACTCATTGTTGTAGGTTTGGCAAAAGAAGTAGAACAAGATATCGTGCCACGAAAACCCCAACCAGCCGAAAAGCAAAATCTGCGCTCCACAGAATCTGCCAAAAATCCTAAACATAGTTCGGCTTTTGTGCAAAACCTAATTACTATCTTGCGACAACAAGCCTAACATTTAAAAATGTGGAAAAGCTATGGCTGCAAACTCAAATCAATGGTTTTCACCCAGTAGTGATTCCCACGCAGATCTTAAGGAGTTGATGTCCGCAACTCTGGCAACTAATATAGTATCGTTCCCAGCATCTTGTAGTCGATCTTTCCAATAGCGGATGTTATCCGAGTTATTCATCCAGAAGTCAACAACAGTAGATACAACTTGGTCTAAATCCCATCCTCCTTTGGGGGGAACCGTGTCAATAGATTCAAGGAAGGCATCAAGGGTACACTTATAAGCTCCCAAGTATTCCACGCCAGTATACGCTCTTTGCTGGATAATTTCCTGCTGATGATTAAAGAAAGATAAAATTGGAGATACACATAGAATAGAAAAGGTGTATTTCATACGCATCCTCCACGATCGTTGGCTGTATTTTAGTGATTAATAGCAAGTTTTAGAAAATAGTATGGTCACATTAGTTACATCCATGACATCCTACTAAAGTCAAATTTTAAAATATTCCCTTCGCAGTAGGATGGTCAAAGAAACTTAAGGCTTGAAAGTTTCTGATAGCGCAGCGGCTGCAAAGAAATTTGATGTTATTGTTAACAAACTTATTAGACTTCTGGATTACAAATTTTAAAGGGGAGCTGGCGGCTGTGAGTGCCGCCTTTTTGTGGGCAATGGGTGCTGTGGTATGGTCGAGGGTAGGTCAGCGCATCCCGCCTCTAGAGCTGAATTTGATTAAGGGGGGAATAGCGATCGCCCTACTCATTCTCACCCTGCTTTTGCAAGGTCAGCTTTTGCCTGATATCAACCCAACTGCACTCTTGTTGTTGATGCTTAGTGGAGTTGTTGGCATTGGTTTTGGAGATACCGCTTATTTTTCAGCTCTTAATTGCTTAGGTGCGCGGAAGACTTTGCTGATAGAAACTCTCGCTCCACCTCTAACAGCAGTGCTAGCATTAATATTCTTACAAGAACAACTAACCTCTGGCGCTTGGTGCGGCATATTGTTAACCATTTTGGGCGTCGCTTGGGTAATAACAGAACGCACCCCAGGCTCAACTGGAGATACAACGCACCAACTGCGAGGAATCGGGTGGGCGCTACTAGCAGCGGCAGGACAAGCAATTGGTGCAGTGCTATCTCGTGCGGCGCTTACTCAGTCGAGTATAAGTTCTTTGTGGAGTACCTTAGTGCGCCTGTCAGCGGGAGAGGTAATATTGTTGTTGTTGATTTTGCTGGGACGGCGGCAAGTTAGCAACTTGCTCAAGCCTTTGCAGTCTTGGAAGTTATTAGGAGCGATCGCTATAACAGCCTTTGCTAGTACCTATCTGGGCATTTGGTTGCAACAAACTTCACTTAAATTCGCGCCTGCGGGGATTGCTCAAACTTTAAGTGCTACCAGCCCTTTGTTTGTGTTGCCAATTGCACTCTGGATGGGTGAAAAGATCGGTTTTAGGGCTATTTTGGGCGTTTTTGTGACGTTGGGTGGGGTGGCGCTGTTGTTTAGCTGGCGTTAAAGTGCAAGCTTTGAGGTAGCGCGCGATCGCAACTTTCTTGAGATAGCATTGCTGAAGCGATACAGTACATCCCCGCTAATTGCACAAGTAGATTAGCTACTTGTTGCAATCAATAGCCTTTACATCTAAAACAGATTATAATAGTCTTTTTCTAAAAAGCGTGGGTGAATAAGATTAAAATGATTAAAAAAATAAAAGCCCAATATCCTTTGACAACCTATATCCTACTAATTGCATCTTTAACAGGTTGTGCAAATAATGGTACGCCAAACAGCAACGGGAAACCAGAGCCAAGGGCAATGGATCAAATGTCGGCTCAATCATCAAATGAGCCTCTTTACCAAGAATCCTCTGTCAGTTCTTCAAATAATCCAATAGACGTAAAAATAAACTTTAATGGAGAGGCAATAAATTCAAAACAAATATATGTAAAGGGTTGGACAAATCTTCCTGCTGGGTTTATTTTCACAGTAGGCGCGTGCAGATATGTTATTAGCGCATCTCAAAAAAGAACTTGTCTGCCAACAGCCAATCCAAAAACCCAGGATGTAATAGTAACCGAAGGCACATTTGAAGCAACTTTTTCAGTTCCTCCAAAAGAAAAAGTTAAGAAAGCTTGGAATAATTTACCCAAAACAAGCAATAGCTTCCAAGACAAAGAAGCAATACCTGAAGACTTTGTTACTCTCGAAGTTATTGGTAATCCAGCAAAACAGAAAGGTGAAATTTTAAAAGTAATAGGGGGCGAAACAGGAATTAATTTAGAAGGCCCACTTTCAAAAACTGTAGAAACTGCTAATCCAAAGATTAGAATAGTTGAAAATCAAGCTAAACTCAAGATGTAGCCGGGAAGTAGGGCAAAGAAAGTATTTATAGCGATTTTCAAGCAGGGCGCAAAATTTTGCACCCTTAGCGATCGCTCGTAGGAATGAAAGCGATAACCGCTCAGAGCTGTTCAAGAGATAGGAGTTCGGGGCAAGGTTAAGCGAGAAGTATTTAATAATAAGCGTTATGCTCTCGCTATGTCTTCCTCTAAACTGCCGTTTTAAGATTGAATTGGGTTGCAGATTTGAGAGTATCTAGAAAGGCAAATACTGCTGGCGTCTGAAGTGCATTTGCCAGAACAGCTACGCCGATTAATCTGTGCAAAGGAACTGGTAAACTGCATATATGCACGCCTTTCGGTACTGGTTCCGCAGCCAAACGAGGTAGAATTGCAGCACCCAAATTTTGTAGAACCATGCTGACTATAGTAGAGTCTTCGTTCATCTCGTAAGTAACGTTTAGGGGGATACCGGAAGCGAGAAAGTGGTTGCGGATAAGAATATGGCAGGCATTATGTACAGACGGACAAATCAATGGATAGCTAGCTAATTGTTCCCAACTAATTTGAGCAATTCTTAATTTAGAAGTTGGTGGTAGCAAAACAACATATTCATCCCGCAGAATTTCCCAAGTTGCAAACTCATTGCCAGTGGGTAGATAGGTGAAACCGATATCAGCATGACCTTCGCGCAAAGCTTGTTCTATACCTACATAATCGTAATGTTCGGCAATAGTGACAGCAATTTCTGGGAAGCGGCTGCGAAACTGCGCGATCGCCGATGGAAGCAAATGAGTCGCCACGCTGCGAAAACAGGCAATTCGCACCATCCCCCCATGCAACCCTTTTTCTAAGTCCGCTTCCTTGTGCATTGCCTCCAGCAGCTCCAGCACTTGCCGCGCATGAGCAATTACTCGCTCCCCAACTGGGGTGAGATTTGCCCCGTGACGCCCGCGCGAGAGCAACACGACTCCCAACTCTTCTTCAAGACTAGCGATCGCGTGGCTCACTGCTGACTGAGAAAGCTGTAAGCGCAACGCCGCCTCGCTGAAGTTGCTGTACTCTGCTACCGCAACTAATGCACGAAGTTGGGAGAGCTTGATCCTGCTGTCATTGATGCCATTCATAGACGTTATGCAAGCAATATGTGAATTATGGCAAAAGCGGTCAGATGTTTTTCATCATCTATCTATCGATTTTATTCATATAACCTATGCAAATAATGCTTTGTTTATCAAATTATTAAAGGTTAGATTGAATTCGTAAGCAAGATTAGGTGTTGCGAGCTAGAAGTTTTAGGACGAGCGATCGCTATTTTCACTGCTATTATTTGCCTGCACATCACCCAATCGGGTGAGTCAATTGGAGGAAGTGAAATCACAATAGCTATCTTAGTGTAAAAGTGTAGCATTCACAACTTATAAGCGATCGCAAGAGTCAAAAACCTTACGATCGTTAGGTCGCTAAACAAAGTCTATGAAGCGCAACTTGAACTTAATTCACCGCCAATTAGGAGGAATTTTTCTATGGAACGTGCAAACTCTTTTGATATAGAAAGGCTAGAAGGGCTTTACGCTCGCAAAGAGCAAAAGTTGAGCCAAACATCAAATTTTAAGTTAACAGTAAATAAAGTTTGGCAGTATTTAATTGACATTTTCACTAAAGAGCCTGAGCTAAAAATTTGGCAGCGCTCCGACCGCAAGGGCAATATCTGGTGGGATGTTTACGATCCTGCTACTGGTCGCTCTGGAACTTTTGGTTCTGAAACTGATATGCTGTCCTGGATTGAATCGCGTTACTACCGATAATTCAAGTGGCACAAACCAATAATTCCAAGCAGCTAAAAAAAGACGCGATCGCCAATGAGCGATCGCGTCTTTTTTAAACCTCTAAAATTTAAAATAATTAGATGATTTTCTATAATTGATTAACCTATTATCTGAAGTTAGGAGAGACTGCCTATTTATCTGTTTATTTAGAAAACTGCAAGACAGATTTTAAAAAATAATATTAACTTAAATCAAGTAAAGAATATCAATTAAAGGTAGCGCGGCATTGCCCACCAAAACTGCTGGTAGCTAGAACAAACGCGATCGCACTCTTCCTTAAGGAAAGAATTAAGTTGCGATCGCTATGCGCTTAAATTTCGCAGGAAAACTGCACTAACGTCGCTTCAGTGCTAGCGTCAATCCATCTGCAATTGGCACTAAACTCAGCGTTACTCGTTCGTCCTGGTGCAATTTGTTATTGAGATTTCGGATAGACTGGGTGCTTTTGTCTCGATCTTGAGAATCTGCAACTCTTCCAGACCACAATACATTATCAATTGCAATCAAACCGCCGGGACGAACTAACTGGAGCGATCGCTCATAATATCCCTCATAATTATTTTTATCGGCATCGATGAAGGCAAAATCAAACGTTCCTGCTTGTCCCTCTGCCAACAATTGATCTAAAGTATCTATTGCTGGTGCTAGCCGCAGATCGATCTTGTCCGCGACCCCAGCCGCTTGCCAATAGCGACGCGCCACAGACGTGTATTCCTCACTGACATCGCAAGCAATAATCTTACCTTCTGGAGGTAGAGCCAGAGCCACGCTGAGCGAGCTATAACCAGTAAAGACGCCCACTTCGAGAGTTGTTGTGGCTCCCATCAGTTGGACTAGCAACGCCATAAATTGCCCTTGTTCCGGCGCAATCTGCATCATCGCGTTGGGAAGATTGGCGGTTTCTTGTCGTAGCTGTCGCAGAATCTCTGGCTCTCGCAAGGAAGCGGATAATAGGTAATCATAGAGCTGGTTGTCGAGGCCAATGGTTTGTTTTGACATAATGGTTTATAAATCTTAGATGCTCACAGCCTATAATATCGCTTTTAGACAGAGGCAAAAGGGAAGGAAATTCTATGGTGCGATTTATTTTAGTAGCTGTAATGCTGGGACTACTCGCCGCTTTTGTGGGAGATATTTGGCCGACCGGACTGATGCCAAGTGGTAAACTGGTGAGATCGGCGATCGCTATCCAAGTGGGCCAAACTCAACAGCAGCTAGCTGAACAATTGAATAATTCTTCCCCCAAGCTGGCGATCGAACATTTGCGAATTAACCAGCAAGAACCGCTGAAAATTCACAACTTACTCACCTACCACGTCCGGGGAACCTACGATTTGACTATTCAGCAGCAAGACAATCGGGTAACTGAACAAAAAAAACCTTTTGATGTCTACTTGCAACGTCAGATAGAGGGTAAAACTTGGCGTCTGCTTCTTCCCCAATCTACGGAAAAAAATGCTAAACCCACTTGGTTGACTTACTTGGTGCGTTAAAAAACTAAAAAATAGCAGTGTGAAACTCTAATAACTATCACAAGCTGTGGCGCGATCGCTGTTATGCCCAGTCAGGATTAAAACACTTCCTTCAAACAACAGTTTACAGCTATGTATTTCAGCTTTATCGGTGTTTGTGTCGGACTTTTAATTTTAGTGCTGGGGAGTTTTGGAATATTGCAATGGTTGCACATACCAGCGGGTAATTTCCTCGATTGGGTAATTGCTGCTGCTAGTTTTTGTTGGCTGTTGGTAATTGTGACGGTTCCTTGGAATATTCACTTTGACGCTAAGGAAGTGATAGCAGAAGCAGCGCTTTCGGCTGATAAGGGAATTGCAGTTGATGAAAAGCAAGTTAAGTATGCGAAAGTTGTAGCCAATCGTTCATTTTGGGTAGCGATCGCACTTCATATCCTTTCTACTATTGGACTTTACACCCTCGCCGCAACTGGCGTCAGTTCTGTAGGATATGTTAGTTCTGGTGCAGCTTTACTATTAACTGCTTTGCGTCCAGCCGTGCGAACTTACGAATATTTAGCAAGACGTTTGGCGATGATTAGGCAAGAATTACAGTATCCCCGCCAAGATATTTGGGAACTGCGTAACCGCTTTGATAATCTGGAGTTGGCGGTTAAGCAACTAGAAGCGCAAATGAACGCTGAAGAGCCTTATTCTTTCGTTGCTACTCAACAGCGATCTGGGGAAGAAACTCGTAAAGAATTAGCGCGGTTGAGTGCAGTTATAGAACAATTGGAAGCAACTAATAAGGCTGAACACCAGCAACTATCGAGAGAAGCCAAAAATGCGATCGCGCAACTTTCAACCGATGGGCAATTTCTCGACCACGTTCGCGAAATTATTCGGTTTTTCAAAACTGCTTAATTGCTCATAGTTGATGGTTCATTGTTAATTGCTATGAGCAATGAACCATCAACTATGAACAAATATCAAAGTAATCCCGATGCCTCATAAAGGCGTCTGACAGTCGCTAGAATTCTACTACCGTACTTTAAATCTGCCGCCCAGCGTCCGCTTAGCTGATCCACTAAGGGAGCTACACCCCTCGTAACAAAGCGAAAACGTGGATCGACCAATTCCTGCACCAAAGGCTCTAAACTGGCGTAGGCTTTTAAGTGTTGAATGTGCGCCCTCACGCCAATTCTCGCACTAGGAAACGACGCCCCTTCAGAACCGCCACCGACTGTTCCTAAACTGGCAAAGTTATTTTGGCTAGGACTGATATCGCTGCCAAAACGCAGAAAGCCCGTCTCAACACACATTTGGCAGAAGGCAACATCATGGTTTACGCCCTCAATAGCTGCTTCTTCGCGGTAGAGTTTGGGTAGATCGGGGAACTGAGCAAGGGCATTTTCGTTATTGGCTTTCACGAACATCATCAGCTGCACTTCTGAGGCGTTGCCATTTGTCATAATTTTGTCAATCTGACCGACGCAAACTGGCAAAATCGAGCGCAAGGACACGGTGCGGCTGTTATTGTCCCAACCGATAGAAATATTAAAGTCGCGTAATTCAATAGCTTTGACATAGACTACGCCCCGATACTGTACGCGGCGGACGTTGGGGGCGTTGGTCAAATTAACTCCCAGTCTGTCTACTAAGTCTATGGGGATGTAAGCGTTGCTATTAATGAGAACGCCTTTTTCGGCGTAAGTCTGGTTGTTGATGTTGATATTGATGGGAGGATAGGTTGTAGTCTGGGGATTTCCGCCGCCGCCGCCGATCGCACGGCTCCAAGCTGCTAGTCCGTCAGCAATTCCTAGTGCTATATCGCGGCGTCGGTTCTGAATTAAAAAGCGATCGTCCGGGTTGGTGAGAAAGCCAACTTCCATCAGCATCGACGGGATGGTGGTGTCGCGACAAAAGGCTAGACGACCGACGCCCGTTGCTGTGTCTGGTTTGGCTCCCCGGCTGGGTAGTTGGGGAACGCGGCGCAGCAAGGCAAGCAGCAGCATTTCGGCTTGACTTTTGCGCTCTGTGTTGTTGGCAATATGGAAGACACAGGCTCCCCTCGTACCTGGGTTGTTGAAGGCATCGGCATGGATTTCGAGGGCGATGTCGCCTGTGCGATCGCGGGCGTTAATCCAGCTAATCGACTGGCGCGAAGTCAGGTTGTCGGGCACGGAGAGAACTTCAAAACCCCGCGATCGCAACTCTGGCAATATTTGATCGCGCAGCAGAATCATCTCTTGGGCTTCTGTCGTCCCTCCCGCGATCGCGCCTGAGTCTCCACCACCGTGTCCTGCTGAAATAAAAATCCGTCCCATTTGAAGTCTTCCCCCCAGCGCTAAAAGCACTCGCTGTCAATCTTCCAGCATAAGGAGTGCGGGGGTGTTTCGGCTAGTCCCTCTCGCTCCTTTACCTTTTTGTACCCCGCCAATCATGTTTGGCAAAGAAAGAAACCAGGATTAAGTTATGTGCCAAACCCAGCTAATTTTTGTTATGCGATCGCGTATCACTAAACACCCATATCTTTTGTAAATCTTGGGTAAAGTTTACTTTTCTTAACCCATTACTTTATATGGAATTTATGCGTAAGCTATGTATCATCTCGGTGGCAAAGTACATCACACTTCTATTGAAGTCACTAGATTCTTCAGGTTGGCGATCGCGGCTGACATTAAAAGCAGAAACCTTTACCAAACATTTACGCACGAGCTATGTATGTTAAGTGAAAATATGGATAAGGCAAGAATTAATTAACCTCAAATTAATTGAGATTAAGAAAGCGATCGGCTATCCGGGCGTATCTACGCGATCGCTTTTTAAGAGTTTTACCCTTAATTTTCATTAACTCAACTTGCACGCCTTGAAAACATTCAAGGCTAGGCTTCGCATTGAGCAAGTACGAAAGTGCGCCGTTTCATTTTTTGGAGATGACTTCTATGACTAGCTTATTCACTAATCGCTCTAATTCAGCCAAACGTGGCCTAACTGGAACGTTACTGACACTAGGTTTATTACTTGCGGGAGGCAGTCAAGCGCTTGCTGGCACAATCAAAGCAACTCTTACAGCAGACAATCATTACGGACTCTACCACGCTCAGGAGAATGGTAGCGGACTAACGTTTGTTGGCAGAAATGAGTTTGGGCCTACTGGCAATCCTGGAGGATTAAACTGGTCTTTGCCTGAAACTTGGACTTTTGATATAAACCCAGCCGACTACCTATACGTTGTAGTTTGGGATGATGCTGCGGTAGCCGAGTCGTGGATTGGTGAGTTTGAGCTACCAGGTGGTGTTTCACTTCTTTCAGACACTACAAATTGGGAATACATAATTGCTAGTGGTCAGAATCCAGGTGATTACGGTAACGTTCCTCAGCTGACGGAACTCGTGCCGGAAATAGCCAACGCTAACTGGACGGCGACGCGGGCAGTGGGGCCAAATGGAACCAGCCCTTGGGGCGTGATTCCTGGCATATCAACGTCCGCCCAATTTTTGAACGTCTCTAATCCCCGAAGTGCTAATTACACGATCTTTAGGACAAAGGCCGCTGTAGAGGTCGAGTCTGTCCCCGAACCATCAGCTGCCTTGACTTTACTGGCGTTTGGTGCAAGTGGCGCAGGTTCGCTGCTGAAGCGCAAGCAGCAACAGAAAGCTATGAATTTTAGCCGCAGCTGAGTGATGAGATAGGGGGGGCGATCGCAGCTACCCCCACAACAACCAAGCGCGATCGCACTGTTCTCCCCCTCGCCTCATGTGCCTGTGTCGTTCCAAAATAGAATTAGAGCGATATGGCATAAAGGCAAGCAATGCAAACTCCCCGCCTGCATCAAGACACCATCGATCGAGTCAAAGAACGGGCTGACATTGTGGATGTCATCTCGGAAAAGGTTGTTCTGCGGAAGCGCGGGAAAGATTTTTTGGGCTTATGTCCCTTCCACGAAGAAAAATCTCCCAGCTTTACCGTCAGTCCCAGCAAGCAGATGTACTACTGTTTTGGCTGTCAAGCTGGGGGAAATGCCATCAAGTTCCTGATGGAAGTAGACAAGCGCCCTTTCGCTGATGTAGTCCTCGATTTAGCGCGGCGTTACCAAGTTTCTGTACAAACTCTGGAACCGGAACAGCAGCAAGAATGGCAGCGCGGGGTAGCACTACGAGATCAGCTGTATGAGATTCTGGCGATCGCAGCAGGATTCTATCAACACGCCCTACGTCAATCTCAAGGACAGCAAGCTTTAGAATATCTCAAAACTCAGCGACATCTGAGCGAAGAAACCATCCAACAGTTTCAGCTAGGCTATGCACCAGTTGGGTGGGAAACCCTTTATAGCTATCTTGTCGAACAGAAAAGTTACTCTGTGCAATTAGTAGAAAAAGCAGGGTTAATTAAACATCGCAAAACGGGTGATGGTTATATAGATCAGTTCCGCGATCGCCTAATTATTCCCATCCGCGATACCCAAGGGCGAGTTATCGGTTTCGGCGGTAGAACTTTAGCTGACGAACAACCTAAATATCTTAACTCTCCCGAAACAGAATTATTTAATAAAGGTAAAACTTTATTTGCACTCGATAAAGCCAAAGATGCAATTAGCAAACAAGATCGGGCGGTAGTAGTCGAGGGATATTTTGATGCGATCGCCCTCCACCAATCTGGCATTACCAACGCAGTCGCTTCCCTCGGTACAGCCTTAAGCTTAGACCAAATTCGTCAACTACTGCGTTACACCGAATCGAAACAAATTGTACTTAACTTTGATGCTGATGCCGCAGGTACAAAAGCAGCAGAAAGGGCGATTGGCGAAGTTGCCGATTTAGCTTACAAAGGACAAGTCCAGTTGCGGATTCTCAACCTTCCAGATGGTAAAGATGCCGACGAATTTCTTACTAAAAGCGATCCTGAGACATATCACCATTTACTAACAACAGCTCCCCTTTGGATAGACTGGCAGATAGAGCAAACATTAGTCAATAAAGACATTAGCCAAGCCGACCAATTTCAACAAGTTACTGGTGAAATAGTCAATTTGCTGCGTAACATTGATAACCAAAGTACGCGCACTCATTATATTAGCCAGTGTGCAGAAAAACTTAGTAAAGGAGATGCACGACTCGTACCCCTGCTAGTAGAAAATCTGAGGACGCAAGTAAAGCGATCGCAACAACCTTTAGCGAAAGGAACCACTAAAACACAGCAGCCGCAATTATTACCAATTGCATCTGAACGAAATCTCTTAGAACAAGCAGAAGCGTTACTACTACGAATATTCCTCCACGCTCCCGAATATCGCCAAGCAGTCGTTGATTCCCTAGAAGAGCGAGATTTGTTATTTTGCCTCTCCCACCATCGATTTTTGTGGCAACAAATTTTAGAACTGCAAGAGAGTCTAACTCCCCATGCTACTTCGGATCTAATCTCACTTTTACAAGATAGATGTGTAGAATTTCCCAACGAACTCGCTTTAATTTCTCATCTGTTTCATCTCGATGAAAAGACACAGCAAGACCTCCTCCGCGCTGAAGCCTTAATTCGCGCAGCAGCGGCGTGTCTGGAAGAGGTGCAATGCGAGAAACATCGGCGTTACTGTCTGGAGCAGTGGCAGAAGTTAGCCTCAACAGATCCAGAGCGATCGCAATATTACTACCACGAGTTTTACAGCGCCCAGCAGAGAATTAAGGAATTAAAGCAGCAACGCCAGTTCAATTTCTTAGAAGTTACTCAAATTGGTTCATAGCTCATTGGCTTTGACTATGAACCACGAAGGCATTTTGGATTAAACGCTGACTTCAAAAGTATTAATCCAAAATCCAAAATCCAAAATCGGGCTACGGACAGCCTAAAGTTTCACGGGTTTCTCGTCCCGTAACTGGATTTTTGCCTTTTGCCACTTTGCACAGAGTTTTTTGCACATCAGGGCGGAGCAAAACATCAGTAAAATCGGCTCCATCAATGATGGCACCTTCAAACTTGGTGTAAACAGCAAAAGCACCTTCTAGAACAGCATTAGTCAAGTTTGCTCTAGTGATGCGTGCTGTGTCTAAAGTAGCGTTGCGGAGATTAGCTCCCTCTAGGTTGGCACTTTCTAAATTAGCGCCAAAGAAACTAACACCCGATAGATCGGTATTGCTCAGGTTACTGCTGCGTAGATTGGCTTTGGTAAAGCTAGCGTCAGTTAGCACCTTACCTGAGAAATCTACACCAACTAGAGATTCTTTGGTGTAATCTTCAGCAAGGGCTGGGGTAGCGATCGCTCCCAAAGCTGTGACACAAACTACTGCGAAGAGCAATAAACTTAGTAAAATTGTCGAAATCCGCTTTCTTGGCCTAAATTTCATCCTACTTCCAGCTGATGGATAACCCTCGTCTATCTGATTATCCCAATATTGGCGTTCTAGGAGAAGATCTTGTTGCACGCCACTTAGAGGCGCAAGGCTGGAAAATTTTGCATCGTCGCTGGCGTTGTGCTTGGGGAGAAATAGACCTGATTGCCCAAAACCTTGATGACTCAAGGCTCCAGACACAAGACTCCAGATTTTTCACCCCGCTGGTGTTTGTGGAGGTCAAAACTCGCAGTCGAGGTAACTGGGATGCGGATGGTCTACTTTCCATCACACCGCAAAAACAAGCCAAACTTTGTAAAGCCGCTCAGTTGTTTTTAGCGTCACGCCCCGATCTTGCCGATCTGCCTTGCCGCTTTGATGTGGCTCTAGTTAGCTGTCACCGACTACCACATCGAAATCTTCAAGATAAAAAGAGTTTAAATTTATCAGCCGCTGAGGAAGCCATAGCTCGTCCACCCGTGATGGTGGGTGAAGCTATTTTCGTAGCTGGATACCGACTTCTTCTGCAAGACTACATCAAAGCCGCCTTCGATAGCGCCTAAAAAAATCAAAAAGTAAAAGAGAAAATTTTTAATGCGTTCTCTTTATTTTCACTTTATTAGGCGAGTGTTTCTGGGCAGTAACCTAATCCCCTAGTGAACTGTAGACGAAATGCCTCAATATCGCTGCGGTCAGGACTGCCATGAGAAACGACGGCTACCTGATAGCGACGCATTACATCAATAGGTGATTGTCCTGTTTCCAAGCTCCAAAGTGCCATTTGCAGCCGAATGGTTGGTTCGTAGGAAATTCCCAACTCGTTCAGGAACGCCCGGAAGTCGCCATCTTGTTGAGGGCTTAAATGTTTGTGCATTTTCACCTTGACTACCCAGCCATCAATCTGATGAATCACCGTTATAAATTTAACGGGTTTCTGAGGCATTGAGTGAAGGAACTCAACTACCCGTAGTGTGAGGCTGGCATTCGCCAGAAAGTAGAGGTAGTCCATATCAGTTGTTTAACTTAAAGTCCAAGCAAATGCTATTCTTCTATTCTCTATCTCGAACGATCCCAGCACTAGGGGAGAACCACTGTTATTCAGTGGGGAGTTATACCCAATTCGCTTTTTTGTAGTTGATTGAAAGTATGAATTTTTTCTGATAAACAATAGTGTCTGCGTCTATAGATTGGTCGAAAGTTAGTGACTTTTGGCAAATCCCCCGCAAAGACAGCCAAATCATACCCAAATAGACCGAATGCGCTCAATCGCCATGAATCAACCCAGCAAAGGTTCCCGTAGCCCTAACAGTCCATCTTCAGAAACACCAGATGCAGACAAGTTGTTAGCTAGCTATGACTACGAACTCCCTTTAGAGCGGATTGCTCAAAACCCAGCAGTTCCCAGAGATAGCTCCCGTTTGCTGGTGGTGGATTCACCCAGTACGGGCGGGGATACCCCACCCTTGCACCGCGTCTTCCGTGACTTACCCGACCTACTACAACCGGGAGATTTGCTCGTTTTGAATAACACTCGCGTCATAAATGCACGGCTGCTAGGACGCAAACCTACTGGCGCACCAGTCGAGGTGTTGCTGCTAGAAGAACGATCGCTTAACTGTTGGCTGGCGTTGGTTAAACCGGGTAGGCGCTTAAAGCCAGGGGCAACTATTTTTTTTGAACCTAGAAAACAGGCGACAGAGGAAAGGGGAATAGAAACTGGGGGATCTTCCCCATCCCCAATTGAAAATCCCATTCCCAGGCAGAGCATGGGAACGAGCAAAATCGAAAATCCCTTAACTGCGACCGTTCTGGCAAGGGATGAGGCGACTGGGGGGCGTTTGTTACAGTTCGATGTGCCAGAGGGGGTTTCCTTAGTTCAGTTGTTGGACGAATACGGTAACGTGCCGCTACCACCTTATATAAATGATTCCCAATCTGAGCAGGAACAGTATCAGACAGTTTATGCGGCATCTCCCGGCGCGATCGCTGCTCCCACTGCTGGATTGCACTTCACACCTACTCTGCTGACTCGCTTGCAGGAACAAGGTATAAACACGGCGTTTGTAACTCTCCACGTGGGTGTGGGTACTTTTCGACCAGTCGAGGTGGAGGACATTACTACCCACCAGATGCACGCGGAGTGGGTGGAACTACCCAAAGAAACCGTAGACCAAATTCACTTAACCAAGTCGAGGGGAGGTAGGGTTATTGCGGTTGGTACTACGGTAGTACGAACGTTGGAGGGTATAGCTCATTCCCTGGCAGAGCCAGGTAAAGAGTCTGGAGTCCGGAGTTTGGAGTCCGGAGTTTCCATTTCCAGGCAGGCAACGAGGTCAAACGACAGCATAGGAGAGGAAGAAGAGTTTATGACTAATGCAGATTCTTCAATGCATAATGTCGAAATTTTAAAGCCGTACTATGGCAAGACAAATTTGTTCATCTATCCAGGGTATGAATGGCAAGTAGTAGATGGGCTGATTACAAATTTCCATTTGCCGCGCTCTAGTTTGCTCATGTTAGTAAGTGCTTTAATAGGGCGGGAACGGCTACTAGCTTTATATCGAGAGGCGATCGCTCACCAATACCGCTTCTATTCCTTTGGTGATGCTATGCTAATCTTGCCAGAAGCGGTTAGCTGACTCCCAAGGAAGGCTAATAGTTAAAGTTATATCGAGGGCTGGACTAATTGCTAATAGCTAGTAGGTCTTCTACCCATGCTTAAAAACCACAAATCAATTCATCTGCTTGCGGCTGCTGTTGTCAGTCTCGGTTTGGCAACTATCTGCGAGACAAAAGCTGGTGCTATACCTGCTTCTTCAAAAGTTAGCGAACAGGGGAAGAATATAAACCTGTCACTCAAGGAAATACCGATTGCGGGAGAAAAAAGACGGCTTTCAAAAGTGAAAAAATCGCCGTCTGTACAAAGCCATACAAAGCAGCTAATTGAGGGTCTATACAGTAGAAATGTAGACGCAGCTTCTTACTTCCAACAGGGTGTAACGCAGTATAACCGGGGAGATTATCAAGGGGCAGAGGTATCTTTAAGAAGAGCGCTGACATACGACCCGAACATTCCTATGGCGTATTACCTGTTAGGAAATGCTCAGGCGCAGCAAGACAAGGTGCAGGCGGCTAGTGCCTCATACCAAACCGCACTTCGACTCGACCCCAGCATGACAGAGGCTTACTATAACTTGGGGTTGTCGTTGTATAGACAAGGACTACCAGAAGCAGCGATCGCGCAGTTTCAACGCTCGCTTGCACTCAATCCCAAACTACCGGAAGCTCACTATAACATCGGCTTGGCATTAGAGGCGCTAAACAGAAGAGATGAAGCGATCGCGGAGTACCAGCAATCGGTTCGCCTAGACCCCAACAATGCCGCAGCACAGTATAACTTAGGGCTGGCACTGGTAAAACAAGAACAGACAGAACCAGCGATCGCTGCCTTTCGGCAAGCAGTCAGGCTCGATCCTAAGCTAGCTGGCGCTCAATATCAGCTCGGATCGCTTTTGTCTTTGCAAAACAGAGTAGAAGAAGCGCAAAAAGCATTAGGAGCAGCTGTCACCCTTGACCCAAATAATGCCGCAGCTCAGTATAATTTGGGCGTGATTTTTACCCAGCAAGGTAATTATTCAGCGGCGGCTAATAGGTTCCGACGGGCGATCGCCCTCAACCCTAACAACGTCTCTGCTTATCGGCAACTAGGCGTAGCGCTCACCGCAGACCGCAATTACAAAGAAGCAGTTACTGCCTTAAAACAAGCAGTACTCCAAGAACCAAGCGACGCGCTGACGCACTATAACTTAGCGGTTGCATTGCATCGAGACAAGAAATTGGATGACGCGATCGCGGAGTACAAGGAGGCCATTCTTCTCAATCCCAACCTAGCCGAAGGATTTTATAACCTCGGCGTAGCGCTTCAGCAGTCCCAGCGCCCAGAGGACGCAACAGCATTTATTGTAGAAGCCAGGAACTTGTTCGCCCAACAGGGTAAAATCCAAAAAACACAAGAGGTAGATAAGGTTTTACAGTTGATTGCCACACCCAATCCTGCTGTAGCTCCTGTGTTGCCTGCGGGCGCACCCTTTGCCCCTCCTAGCCCTACCAAAGACCCGTCTCAAGCACCTACCCCATAATTAAGGCAAAAGGCAAAAGAAAATATATCTTTTGCCTTTTAATTTTTCGCTATTGACTGGTAGGCTTCCCAATGACTTTTTACTTTAGATTGGCAAGCGATTGATGTCTTTATTGGTGCCAATCACAACCATTGCTGAACCCTTGTACAGGCGTCTGTTTGGATCTGGGTTAATCTCAAACTTGCGATCTTGACTCACTGCTAGTAGATTCAGACCGTAGCGGCTGCGGAGTTTGAGTTCGGTGATAGTTTTACCGTCAAATTCTTCAGGAACTAGAATCTCAACAATGCTGTTCTCTGGGTCTAGATCAAACCGGTCTAAAATGCTGGGTTTGGTGAGACTCCGCGCCAAAGCACAACCAGTTTCATGTTCTGGAAACACAACATGATCTGCCCCCACTTTCTTCAAGAGTTTTTCATGGGTTTCGGAAGAAGCTTTGGCAACTAAATGAGGTACGCCGCCTTCCTTTAGATTGAGCGTTGTAATGATACTTTCTTCTAGATAGTTGCCAATAGCGACAATCACGGTATCAAATTCAAAAATTCCTGCCTCTTTGAGGGCTGATATTTCTGTGGAGTCTAATTGCAAGGCGTGGGCAGCTATTCGCTCTGTTAAAACCTGAGCTACTAGCTTTTCATCGTTGTCCACTGCCATCACTTCATAACCCAACTGGTGTAGCGTCGAACACACTGCCCGACCGAAGCGCCCCAAGCCAATGACAGCAAACAGCTTATTGGATGCGTGCGACTTAGGATCGCTGCGTAGACTGCGAAAAAAACTCAAACCAGATAAATTCACGATTTAACTCCCAGCTTAAGCGGAGATAATTGTTTTTTAGACTATCAAGATCTAGGATGGCGATCTCTACCCCACGAGTAGATTTGCCTCCGGATACCGAACCGCAGTCGGTTTGGGATCTCCAAAAATAGCTGACATAAGTAGCAACACGCCTACCCTTCCCAAATACATAGTGAGGACAATAATCAATTTTGCAGGTACAGACATACCCGCGGTGTAGCCAGTCGAAAGTCCTACTGTCGCAAAAGCTGACACTACCTCAAACAAAATTTGGATAAAGTCTCCGCCTGGAGCTTTTAACGCAATCGGATCTGTAAGAGCAATCAAAGTGGTGGAAACGAGTACAAGTATTAGCGAACCCACTACCACGCCAACAGCCTTTAAAATCAGTGCTAGCGGGATTTGGCGATCGTAGCAATGCACCTCTTCTCTACCCTGTAGCACCGCCCTTGTAGAACTGAATAACACCCTGAGCGTTGTGGTTTTTATTCCCCCGCCAGTGCTACCTGGAGAAGCGCCAAGATACATCAGCACAATGGTAATAAACAAGCTAGCCGCGTGCATTCTGGCATAGTCAACAGTGTTAAAACCAGCGGTACGAGGTACGACAGATTGAAACCAAGCTGCCATTATTTTTTCTGGAAAGCTAAGGGGGCCAAAGGTTTCAGGATTGTTGAACTCGATGCACAGAAAAGCCAGAGTACCGAATATCAACAGAAACAAAGTCGTACTTGTAGCAACCTTAAAATTCAGAGAAAAGACAACGCAGACTGGATTTTTAGTTATGCGATCGCGCATCCAGTAATACATTTCCATAATTACTTGATAGCCGATCCCACCAAAAATAATTAAGGTGCTGACGACAAAATTGACCATGGGCGATCGCACATACCCAATCAAATTATCAGAAAACAGACTAAAGCCTGCATTATTAAACGAATTTACACTGTGAAAAATTGCCGACCAAACCCCTGCTTGAAACCCCAGATCCTTTACGAAAACTGGCATTAGCAAAAAAACGCCCGTCAGTTCAAACAGCAGCGTGGTGGCAATAATCGAGCGCAATAATGGAATGGCACCAGCCATCCCCGGCATATCTAAAGATTGTTGCAGGGCGATTTTGTCTTTCAAGCCAAACTTGCGTCCCAGCACCAGCAGCAGGAAAGTTGTCACGCTCATATAGCCCAACCCGCCCACTTGCACCAGAAGAACGATAAACAGCTGCCCCCAAAAAGAATAATACTTTCCGACATCAACAACAGATAAACCCGTGACGCATACAGCAGACGTAGAAGTAAAGAGAGCAGTCACCGGATCGCTCCAACCCCCATTACTCATCGAGATGGGTAGCATGAGCAATATAGTGCCGAAGGTAATAACAGCCAGGAATCCAAAGCAAATAGTTCTAGGGACAGTCATGGACTATGTATGATGAACAAGAGGATTTAACTTGTCGATTGTTGACGATTTTATAGCTTTCTGATGACATCAACTCTTTACCAGCAAATTCAGCAACTTTATGACGCTTCCTCTGGTTTGTGGGAGCAGATTTGGGGCGAACACATGCATCACGGCTACTATGGTGCAGATGGAACGCAGAAAAAAGATCGCCGCATCGCGCAAATCGATCTTATTGAAGAACTCCTAAATTGGGCAGGAGTAACCCATGCCGAGCATATCCTAGATGTGGGATGCGGTATTGGTGGCAGTTCTCTTTATCTATCCGAAAAGTTTAATGCATCTGCTACTGGCATTACTCTCAGTCCCGTCCAAGCCGCTAGAGCAAAGGAACGCGCCCAAGCCGCAGGGTTGAGTGCGAGGGCGGATTTCCAGGTAACAGATGCATTAAATATGCCCTTTGCTGATGATTCCTTTGATTTAGTTTGGTCTTTGGAAAGCGGCGAACATATGCCTGATAAAAGGAAGTTTTTACAGGAATGTTACCGAGTGCTTAAGCCTGGTGGAACTTTTATTATGGCAACTTGGTGTCATCGTCCCCTTGCTGGAAAGGCTGGGCAATTAACAGATGATGAGAGGAAACATTTGGCAGAAATTTACCGCGTTTATGCTTTGCCTTATGTAATTTCGCTGCCAGAATATGAGTCTATGGCTGATAAGATTTCTTTCCAAGATCTTCGCACGGCAGATTGGTCAACTGCTGTCGCTCCATTCTGGGATGTGGTGATTGATTCTGCATTCACTCCTAGCGCAATTTTGGGTTTAATTATGTCCGGTTGGGGCACAATTGAAGCTGCACTTTCATTAGGATTAATGAGTCGCGGCTATCAGCGGGGTTTGGTTCGATTCGGGTTGCTTTGTGGCACAAAATAAAGAAATGAACCGCGAAGACGCTAAGAGCGCGAAGAAAGAGATAAGAGGAGTATGAGTGAGATTTTTCGGCAAGATTCAGATGTTTCTGAGAACAGTTTTCCAAAAAAAAGCCTTTTAAAAAACTTATCTGGCTGGCTATACTCTTTGTGGAAGTTCTCCCGTCCTCATACTATCATTGGCACGAGTCTGAGTGTGGTGGGGTTGTATTTAATTGCGATCGCTGGTTTTTCTAATAGCACCATCAGCGCTAGTTTGACACAGCTTTTGGGAACTTGGCTTGCCTGTATTTGCGGCAATATCTATATTGTTGGTTTAAACCAATTGGAAGATGTGGAAATTGACCAGATTAACAAACCTCATCTTCCTGTAGCTGCGGGTGAATTTTCCCAACGCCAAGCCCAGGTTATTGTGTCCATTACAGGTATTGCGGCGCTGCTGCTGGCGTGGTCTTTAGGGCCGTTTTTGCTGGGGATGGTGGGTATTAGTTTAGCGATTGGTACGGCTTATTCTTTACCACCAATTCGGTTGAAGCGTTTTCCTTTTTGGGCGGCAATTTGTATTTTTACAGTGCGGGGGGCGATTGTTAATTTAGGGCTGTTTTTACACTTCAACTGGGTGCTGAAAGGAAAAGAGTATATTCCAGAAGAAGTTTGGACGTTGACGTTGTTTGTTTTGGTATTTACGTTGGCGATCGCTATCTTTAAAGATATCCCCGATATGGAGGGAGATCGCCAGTATAATATCACTACTTTCACGCTACAGCTAGGTAAGCAAGCTGTGTTTAATTTATCTCGCTGGGTGTTAACTGTCTGCTATTTGGGGATGAGTTTTAGTATAGTGTGGCTAACACAGGTTAATCCAGTATTGGTGGTTAGCACTCATTTAGTGGCGCTGGGTTTAATGTGGTGGCGGAGTTATCAAGTAGACTTGCAAGATAAAGCAGCGATCGCATCTTTCTACCAATTCATCTGGAAACTCTTCTTCCTTGAATACCTAATTTTCCCAGCCACTTGTCTTTTGACATAAAATATCTCAAACCTATACTTAATGCCGTCATTATGACGGCGTTATAAATCAAAATTTGCTGGAGTGCTAAAAATGGTTGAAACATCAGAAGAAACTTATTTTATTGCTGCCGCAGTAGTCGGTGTCAGTCTAATTGGGATTGCGGTTTTTCTGGGAAAAACCTTCGTTACATCCAATCTATTTAACAAAGGCGTTACTCTTTATAAACAAAAAAATTATGCAAGCGCAGAAGAAGTTTTTCGCGAAGTAAGTTCGCGACAGCGCACTAATGATATGGTTCGCTTGCTGTTGGGCAATGCTTTGATGGAACAAGGTAAGATAGACGAGGCAAAGTCTGCGTTCCAAGAACTGATTGAACGTTCTCCTAAAAATATAGATGCTTATTTAAGGTTGGGGTCTGTTTTGATTAAACAAGACAAAATTTCAGAAGCGATCGCTACCTTTGAAAAAGCTAAAAACTTATACAAAAAACGACAAGAATCTGAGAAGAAAGATATCGAAATGCTAATAGCGCAACTTGCCACCTTAAAATCAGAAAGCTAAATTAACCTGATACTCAAAACTAAATTGTGTATATAGACTAACATAAATTTAATTTTATCATCGATAACACTGCTTCCTAATCTCATAAAATCGGTCGTGGAGAGGGAGCAAAATCAAAATAACCTATAAAATACCATGAAGGAACGGAGCGGAAAAGTATATCTTGTAGGTGCTGGGCCAGGAGATGTAGGCTATCTTACTGTCAAAGCGCAACAGCTACTTACTCAAGCGGAAGTGTTAATTTATGACGCTTTAGTAGATGCCCAGTTGGTGGATTTAGTACCGAAAAATTGCCTTAAACTTGATGTGGGCAAACGCGGGGGACAACCCAGCACGCCACAAACAGAAATCAATAGCTTGCTGGTGAAACAATGTCAGCAAGGTAAACAAGTCGTGCGATTAAAAAGTGGCGATCCGTTTATTTTTGGTCGCTGTACCGAGGAAACTCAGGCATTAATTGCTGCTAATTGTCCTTTTGAAGTAGTGCCGGGAATTTCCAGCGCTTTGGCAGCACCTTTACTAGCAGGAATTCCGCTAACAGATCCCGTCCTCAGTCGATGTTTTGCGGTTATTACTGCCCACGACACGCAAGCTTTAGATTGGGAGACGCTAGCGCGGATAGAGACGCTGGCGATCTTGATGGGGGGGCGACAGTTGGGTGAAATTGTATATCAGTTGCACAGACACGGGCGATCGCTGCAAACCCCAGTAGCAATAATTCGTTGGGCAGGGTGTCCTCAACAACATACTTGGACGGGTCAACTTGGTAATATAATCGAGCAAACCGCTGGAGAATCTCTCTCTCCGTCAGTGATAGTAATTGGAGAAGTGGTGGGGTTGCGCGAGTATATGCGATCGCCACTTGTTCCGCAGGCTTCTACTATGTCCTGGGGTTTGCCCGCCCAAACACAAGAACCCGATAAAGTTGAAATGTGCCTTCTTCAAACAACTGCAAAACAGCCACTGGCAGGTAAAACTATATTAGTGACGCGATCTGCTGGTCAGTCGAGCCAATTTAGCGATCGCCTACAGCAAGAGGGTGCAACTGTAATCGAAATGCCAGCTTTGGAAATAGGCCCCCCAACGAGTTGGGAAGCCCTTGATAATGCGATCGCGCACATTACAGACTTCGATTGGTTGATTCTTACTTCTACCAACGGCGTAGACTATTTCTTTGAGCGGTTGTTCGCTGCGGGTAAAGATACCCGTGCTTTGGCTGGCGTCAAAATCGCAGTCGTTGGTGAGAAGACGGCTGCTAGTCTCAAAAAGCGGGGGTTACAGCCCGACTTTATCCCCCCAGATTTTGTTGCAGATTCGCTCGTCGAATACTTTCCATCGCAACTCAAAGGCCAAAAAATTCTATTTCCTAGAGTCGAAACGGGTGGACGGGAAGTTTTGGTGAAAGAGTTAAGCAGCAATGGCGCAGAAGTTGTTGAGGTGGCGGCTTATGAGTCGCGGTGTCCGGCTATCGCATCACCAGAAGCGTTGGATGCTCTCCAGAACGGCACCGTAGATGTAATTACTTTTGCCAGCTCTAAAACAGTGCAATATTTTTGTCAGTTAGTAAGGGCATACCTACCATCCGATTGGTTAGATGGCGTATGTATCGCTTCGATTGGCCCCCAAACCTCCAAAACCTGCCTGCAACTGTTGGGAAGAGTTGATGTAGAAGCTCAGGAGTATACTTTGGAGGGCTTATTTCAATCCCTGCTGGGAATTGATACAGCCTCTCCTCACCCCCAATAAGTTAAACCGAGCATAGATTTCGAGTGCATTCTACCGAGAGCGAGCCTTGCGTGGTATTTTATCTTCACGAGAACCGCTATAACGCAGGCTAGTTTTGTGATGTAGGCAACAGCATACGCACAATAAACGGTTTCGTAGTGGGTTTAGGCTTCACCTAAAACTCTGAACCAGCCTCGGTAAACGCTGTGCTGGATTCGTCTAATTAAGAGTCTCTCTTCTAAAGTCGCGCAATCTTCTGCCATGGCATATTCAATTTTTTGCCAGTCAGATTTAGTAACATTATGAGATAGGGAAGCTTTGATAAATATTTCTTCTATTAGGGAAGCTGATTTAGTTTGCATAGTTACGAGGTAATACTCAACTACAGCTTATTGTCGCCCTTCTTTCGAGATAAAGCATTGGCCTAATATCTACTTGCATCTACGCAATATGGCTGAGATCCACTTATTGGTGAGATGGGGGTTAATTAATTGTGCAGGTGTTTATACTGTCTGGCTCAACTTCGAGCAAGCCTTTGGAGGATAGTGTTAAGCAAGCGAGCGAGCGATCGCGCCAACCAAAAAAGCCCATCTTACTGGGGAGCAGCATAGAGAAGTTCAAGATTTCAATCCCTAATAGGGCTTAGTACGCAGCCAGCCTGACCCTAGCAAGTCAAACGTCTTATTATCGCCATTTTGCATATCCCACCCTATTGACTCAGTCGTTGTACTCTATCCCCATGAGAACCGCTATAACATCGCTCCAGGCTGTTCAACATCTCGTGGCATTTAGACTTTGCTCATCTGCAAGCAGCTTGCGCTTCCGCTTAATCATGCTTGTCCTAGTCGCTGTCGTCCCCTCTTTCGGGCTGACATTTTACACCTACATGGAGCAGCGCCGCCAGGAAGCAATTGAGGTGAAGGAAAATGCGCTGCGGCTCACCAAGATTGCTTCAAACAGCCAAGGGCAATTAATAGAGAGTACGCGCGGGCTTCTGGTGACGCTGGCACAACTGGAGCAAGTGCGCCAGCAAGACTCGCAGCAGTGTAACGCTATCTTCGCCAAGCTGGGGCAAGAATACCCAATGTATGCGAACTTAGGAGTCGCTGCGCTGGATGGCACGGTGTTTTGCGAGTCGGTCGTATTGTCCAAGGCTGTTAAAGTAAGCAGCAAAGGCTGGTTTCAGCGTGCGGTTCAAACGCGAAAATTTGCCGTTGGCGGATATCAGATTGGCCCGATTAGTAATAAGCCAGAGTTAGTTTTTGCTTATCCCGTCCTCAATAAGACCGATCGGGTCGAGGCTGTAGTTTTTGCAGATCTGGAGCTAGAGTGGCTGAATCAACTCGCTGCTGCTGCCGATCTACCGCCTGGGTCGGCATTTACAGTCATAGATGACAAGGGGACGATTTTAGCGCGTTATCCCAACCCAGAAAAATGGGTCGGGCGGTCGGTAACGGAAGCACCTATCGTCAAGGAAGTGCTGACTCAACAACACAAAGGCACAGTAGAATCTTTAGGCTTGGATGGCGTATCGCGGTTATATGCATTCGCGCCGCTGGGTAGCGCAAGCGATGGCAGCAAAACATATATAAGCATCGGCATCCCCGCAGCCGTGGCCCTTGCTGAAGCCGACAAGGCGCTAGCCCGCAACTTGAGTTGGTTGGGGTTTATAGGGATATTGGCGATCGCTTCTGCTTGGGTAGCTAGCGACTTGTTTGTTTTGCGTCAGGTACAGGCACTCTTAAAGGCGACGCAGCGATTGAGAGCAGGCGATCTGAGCGTCCGCACTGGTGCGTCTGACGAACCGGGGGAACTTAGCCAGCTAGCTTACACTTTTGACACGATGACAGCAGCCCTAGAACGCGAAGTTATAGAGCGCGATGCCGCAGAAGCAGCCTTGCAAAAAAGCTACAGCCTGTTACAAGCTGTGTTTGAAGGCACTACAGATGCTGTCTTTGTCAAGGATGTTCAGGGGCGCTATCTGATGGCCAACTCCATAACTGCCCGACTCATGGGAAAACCTGTAGAGGAAATTATCGGGCATGATGACTCAGAGCTATTACCCCTAGAGGTTGCCCGTCAAATTATGGAGAATGACCGCAAAACTCTAAATACGGGTCAGACTCACACTATTGAAGAAACCATCGCCGTCCACAACACTACCCTTACTTACCTTTCCACCAAAGGAGTCTATCGCGATCTGCAAGGAAACATCATCGGTATGATTTGCATCTCGCGGGACATCAGCGATCGCAAAGCTGCTGAAGAAGCACTGCGAGAAATCAACCAAAAGCTCGAAGCGCTGGTTGAATCTGCGCCCGTCGCCATCAACATTATCGATGCATCGGGAAAAGTTCGTTTGTGGAATCCAACTGCCGAACGGCTCTTTGCTTGGAGCGAACAAGAAGTTCTTGGACATCCTACACCTATAGTTCCCTCAAATAAACGAGATAAGTTCTTCAAGCTGCTTGAGGACGTGTTGCAAGGACACTGTTTCACCAGTTTGGAAACACAATGCTTAAAAAAGGACGGTTCTGTGATCGATGTCAGTCTCTCAACTTCTCCGCTGCACAATGCCAAGGGCGACCCCATCGGCGCAATGGGTATCATTGCTGACATCACCGAGAGCAAGCGCATGGAGCGGGAACGCGAATATTTGTTGCATCGGCTCAGATTAGAAGCCGAAGACCTTGCTGCGCTTAGCACCGTCACCGCCAATGCTATCAGCACCTTAAATCTGGATGAACTGCTGAACGTGCTGCTACAGCGAATTGTGCAAGTGACGCAGGCAGATACGGCAACGATCTTGCTCAAAGAAGATGACCAGCTAGTTATTAAGGCTGGCATTGGCATCGATGAACAATTAGAATTAGGCCACGCCATTCCTATCGGCCCAAGCTTTGCAGGCATAATTGCCTTAACAATGCAGCCCTTGTATGTGGAAGATGCTCAAAATTCCCCAGGGGTAATGGTCAATCATTTTCACAAGCCGCAGGGTATAAAGACGATACTAGGCGTGCCGCTGAAGCGCAACGGCAGTTTGATCGGGGTTTTGCACGTTGCTTGGAGCAAGATTCATCCATTCAGCGATCGCGCTCTTCACCTGTTGGAAATTACCGCGGAACGCTGTGCGATGGCGATTCTCAATGCCAAGTTGTATGAGGAGTTAGGAAAAAGAGAGGAACTTTATCGCACGCTTACGCGGAACTTCCCTAACGGCGCGGTGTTTTTGTTTGACCGCGATTTGCGCTACACCCTGGCTGAAGGATTGGGTTTAGAAGCCGTCGGTGTTTCTAAAGAGTTTTTTGAAGGAAAGACAATTTGGGAGACATTACCGCCTGAAACTTGCGAACACATCGAGCCACATTATCGGGCAGCTTTGGCGGGAACTAGAACTACCTTTGAAATGCTGTATGCAGAGCGTATCTATTTAGTGCATACACTTCCAGTGAAAAACGAGCGCGGTCAAATTTTTGCGGGCATGGCAATGACGCAAGATATCACCGAACGCAAGTGTGCCGAAGAGCAACTGCGGTTCTATGCATTTTACGATTCGCTCACAGGGCTGCCCAACCGGGCTTGGTTTTTGGAGCGACTAGAGAAATCCATAGAGGAGGCTAAAGAACAACCAGATCGTTTGTTTGCTGTTTTGTTGCTAGATTTGGCTCGCTTCCAAATGGTTAAATACAGCCTGGGGCATATAGTTGCCGATCAACTGCTGACCGCTACGGCAATTAAGTTGAGTGGGTGTCTGCGTCCTAATGATGCGATCGCCAGGGTGGGGTCAGATGAATTTGCAATTTTATTGCCACAAATCCGAGAACCGCAGGACGCTATCCGCGTAGCCGAGCGCATCCAACAGCAGTTGACATCGCCTTTTAACCTCGATGGGCACGAGCTTTTTTGCAGCGCCAGTGTTGGAATTGTGCTGAGTTCTATGGACTATCGCCAACCGGAGGACTATTTGCAGGCTGCGGACACGGCGATGCACCAAGCGAAGAAGAGTGGCAAAGTCCCTCATGCGGTTTTTGTCCCAGCCATGCATACTGGGGCGATCGCACGCTTGCAGTTGGAAACAGATCTGCGACGGGCTTTAAAACGCCAAGAATTCCGGCTGTACTACCAACCGATTGTTTCGCTCAAAAGCGGCACTATCAAGGGTTTTGAAGCTCTCGTGCGCTGGCAGCACCCCGAACGGGGCATGGTTTCCCCTGCTGAATTTATCCCCTTGGCAGAAGAAACAGGTCTGATCGTTCCTCTGGGAGCTTGGGTTTTGAGGGAGAGCTGTCGCCAGATGCGCGTCTGGCAACTGGCGTTTCCTAACTGTACGGAAGATGTAACGATAAGCGTAAACCTTTCTGGCATCCAAATTATCCAGCCAGGAATGATCGAGCAAATTGACGAAATTCTGCAAGAAACGGAGCTAGATCCCAGTTGTTTGAAGCTGGAAATTACCGAAAGTGTGATTATGGACAATGCCGAATTTGTCAGAAATTTGCTCGAACAACTTAAAGCACGCAATATTCTGTTGTGTATTGATGACTTCGGTACGGGCTACTCTTCGTTAAGTTATCTGCATCGCTGGCCCATCGACACGTTAAAGATCGATCGTTCCTTTGTCAACGGTATCGGCGTTGAGGGTCACAGCCGGGAGATTATTTGGACTATTGTGACGCTGGCTGGCAATCTGGGAATGGAAGTGGTTGCAGAAGGTGTGGAAACAGCCCAGCAACTAACTCAATTGCGGATGCTCAAACGCGAATGTCATTACGGACAGGGATATTATTTTTCTAAGCCTGTAGACAGCGTAAAGGCTGGGCAGTTGCTTGCAGCAGACTTGCAGTGGTAAGCAAGTAAAAAGGTAAACGGCTCCAGCCCACATTCCGCACCCACAACTGTCACAATCGGAAATTACGGAGATAAAAAGGCTATTTTTGTATAAAAAGAGACATTTTCCTTCACAAAAGAGATTCCAGCCGCGATGAACG